>JAOAGX010000001.1:7208-31526 GCA_026415535.1 Armatimonadota bacterium
GAGTGCTCGACGACCGGTTTGAGCTACCTGGGTGGGCCCAGTTGCTATCGATTCTGGCTGGTGCAGGCATGCTCGCCGGATTCGGTGTTCAAATACGATACGTCACCAACCCCTTTCAGGGTGGTCACTTGATGTGGCTCGGATGGGCAGCGGTACCCGTTACGCTAGTCTGGGTGCTCATGGTTACCAAGGCTGTGGATTGCATGGACGGGCTGGATGGTCTCGCGGCGGGCATATCCGTGATTGCGTCGGGAACTCTAATGCTGATGGCGCTGAAGTCAGGCGAACGGTTCGAGACAAGCGCGGTTATGTCGGCAGCGCTTGCAGGTTCGGCGATTGGGTTCCTACGTTTCAATTATCCTCCGGCGAAGATTTTTATGGGTACTGTAGGAGCGCAGTTTTTGGGTTTTGCGTTGGCGGGGATATCTATCGGCGGTGCATTTAAGATCGCGACGTTTGTGGCAGTAGCTGCGCCGGTTTTGGTGCTGGCCGTGCCGCTTTTCGACACAACCTTCGTGGTGCTCAAGCGAGCGGTCAACGGCAAGAAGGTCCACGAGGCCGATACGACACATCTCCACCACCGCTTGTTGGATCGAGGGCTTTCTCACCGACAGGCTATATGGTTCATTTATGCTCTCACATTGATCTGCTGCACTGTAGCGTATGCGTTGTTTAGTTACGTGAAGTAACTATGGCCTAATGGTCTCGGAATACCAAACCCACAATACTTTCAGACTATCAAGCTTCGAGAATCAGGAGGAATCAGACTGAAGGTACTGGCAGTCTGCGGAACGCGGCCTGACGCGGTCAAGATGGCGCCGGTCGTGCTTGAACTTAAGGAGCATCCGGACGAGGTCGAGGTTGCACTGGCGGTTACTGGTCAGCACCGCGAGATGCTGCGGCAGGTTCTGGACACTTTCGGCCTAGTTCCCGATTACGACTTGGACATAATGACCGAGCGCCAGAGTCTGGCCCAAATTACTACCCGAGCGCTGGAGGGACTTGACGGGATCATCGATCAGGTCCGGCCTGATCTTGTTCTTGCCCAGGGCGACACGACTACCACTTTCGTCGCTGCGCTTGCTGCGTTCTATCACAAGGTACCGTTCGGACACGTCGAGGCGGGCCTGCGCACTAAGAACAAATACGATCCTTTCCCTGAAGAAATCAATCGCCGGCTTACTAGTGCGCTGTCAGACATTCACTTCGCCCCGACCGAACGAGCAAGGCAAGCACTTTTGGCCGAGGGTATTCGCGATAGTTCGATCTTCGTTACGGGAAACACAGTCATCGATGCGCTACTTATGGTTGCCTCCAAGAACTATCAATTCGAAAATGAGCGTGTCCGAAGGGCTATTGAGTCGGGCCGAATGATTCTGTTGACCGCTCACCGGCGTGAAAACTGGGGGAAGCCTATGCGAGATATATGTCTCGGGATCAAGAGGATCGTTTCGGAGCACCCGGATGTTACCGTTGTGTTTCCATTTCACAAGAACCCGATTGTCCGAGAAGTGGTGTTTCCCGAACTTGAGGGAATCGAGCGTGTTATACTTGTGGAACCTCCCGATTACGTGCCATTTGTCCATATGATGAAGTCTTCGTATCTTATCCTGACGGATTCAGGAGGAGTGCAGGAAGAAGCGCCTTCGCTGGGGAAGCCCGTGTTGGTGTTGCGCAAGACGACTGAGAGACCGGAGGGCGTCGAAGCTGGCAATGCCAAACTCATCGGAACCGACCCGGACACAATAGCGTCCGAGACGCGGAGACTTATCAACGACCCGGCGGCTTACGATGCTATGGCGCGTGTGGCCAATCCATATGGCGACGGACATGCTGCCAGGAGAATCTGGGACGCAATCAAGAGTTACGGGTTCTAGGTTACAACGTCGTGTGTATAACCTATAATCGCTCAATGTCCCGTCATTCTGAGCGTAGCGAAGAATCTGGAGACCACAGCACGTCATTCTGAGTGTAAGCGAAGAATCTCGATGCTTGGCTGATCAAGACTTTGTGTTGAGATCCTTCGCTGCGCTCAGGATGACGAGGTCTTGGCAGTATGATAGGTGTGGACCCAGGTGACTCATTTATGCTCAGGATGACTTAGAAGCCGTTATTACGGAGCGTAAAAGCGTCTAATTCCGAGCGCACATGCGTCGTTCCGAGCGTAAAGGCGTCATTCTGAGCATAGCGAGGAATCTGGAGACTACAGCACGTCATTCTGAGCGTATCAGTTGGCGCTGGAACGTTTAGAGCACGGTATATGGAGTCGACGGAAGAAAGGGCAAGACTGATATATTCGGTATCGTGGCGGCTGCTGAAGCGGGTAACGCTTCTAGTTGCCAGCGTATACTTGGCTGTCAGGTATGGGCCATACGTGCTTGTTCGGCTGACGTCGATTTTTGTTTCGGTCGTGGCGGCGATAGTGCTCATGTACGCGTTGATGCCTACGGTGGACTGGCTTGCCACACGCCGGTTACGCTTTGTGAAAATGCGAGCTAGGACCCAGAGGCTGATCGCAACGATAGTCGTATTCGTTGCGTTTCTGGGGTTGGCTGCGTTGTGTGTGTCTCTTTTCGTCACCCCGATCCAGCAGGAGCTTGAGCAGTTTTCCCGGAGAATCGGTGATTACACAGACCAGCTCGGCGAGGTTTTCAAGTCTGTCTCGCATTGGTACAGGACGCGAGTGCCTGAGAGCGTTAAAGGCCTGATAGGAAAGCTCGATTATTCGCGGCTCACCTCCGGGATAACTGACTGGGCTCAACGTGTTCTCAAGGTCTTGACCAGCTCGGTAGAGTATGCTCTGGAATTGGTGCTGATTCCGGTGCTTGCGTTCTACTTCTTGTTGGACTACAAGAGCCTGACCCACGAGCTTTACGCGCTTGCGCCGGGGGCGAAGCGTAAGACCGCGCTCAAGATCGGCCGAGGCGTCGGGGAAATCTTGCAGAGCTATGTGTTTGGTCAGCTTATTCTGTGCGCTATAGCCGGGCTGGCGACAGGATTGTTCCTTACTATTATGAAGATGCCCTACGTTGTGGTCCTGGCGCTTTTTGCGGCGATCACAAGGGCAATACCTATCATTGGGCCAGTAATAAGCGGAGTACCGATTGTTCTTGTCGGGTTGATCTACTCCGGCGGTCACATCGCATTGCCTTTATATCTGCTAGTATTTGTTGTTGTGATGCACTTCGCCGAAAGCAAGTTCGTAATGCCGAAGCTTATTGGTCGACGGCTTCACTTGCACCCGGCGACGGTGATAATAGTACTTCTCTTAGGAGCGGAATTCCTGGGGATAATCGGTATGTTTCTGGCAGCGCCTGTTGCGGCGATTGTGCGCGAGATTGTCCGCCTCTATTACATAAGACCGCGCGAAACACGAGATATGGGAGGAGTATAACGGGATTGATACTACACGCTGCCATCTTAGGCATCGTACAAGGACTGACCGAGTTTCTGCCTATCTCAAGCTCGGCGCATTTGGTCACATTACCTCAACTGCTGCGTTGGAAGGACATGGGTCTTGCGTTCGATGTTGCGCTGCACCTGGGCACGTTGGCCGCGATCATATCGTATTTTAGGCACGATTGGGCAAGTATTTTGAGGTCGTTTTTAAAACGCTCGGGGGCCAAGTCCGACGTAGATGGGCGGATGCTTGTTCCAATCATTGTGGCGTGCATTCCCGCCGCTGTTGCAGGAGCGCTGCTTGATCATAAAATCGAGGGCCTGAGAACGTGGCCCGCTCTCATACCCACAGTTGCGGTCGTGTTGATGGTGTTCGGGCTTGTGATGCTGCTTGCCGAACGCGTCGGAAAGAAAAACCGCGGAATTGAACAGATGAACTGGATCGACTATATAGTAATCGGGTTTGCCCAGGCACTGGCGCTATTTGCAGGGGTGTCGCGCTCAGGAATCACGATCTCTGCAGGTTTGTTCCTCAATCTCAACCGTGCTGCGGCAGCGCGATTCAGTTTTCTGCTGGCGACGCCAATTATCCTCGGCGCCGGTCTTTTGGAGCTAGCAAAGCTACTAATATCCGGATTTCCTCCCGATCAAGCGGCGCCGTTCGCGGTTGGCTTCATAGCGTCTACTGTCTCCGGCTACCTGGCGATCCGATTTTTGATGGGCTACTTGGCGCGAAGGCCGCTCGACGTGTTTGTGACCTACCGATTTGTCTTTGCGATTTTTCTTCTTTTAGCGAGTCAGTAGTCCTCTTTGGGGTTTTCGTATGCCTCGAAACTTTGGTGAGGGGGTTGCTCTCGCAAGCGATCCTTCGCTTCGCTGTGGACAATAGACACATTATTGTTAGTATGTGAACACGTTAATTCTGGGCGAACCGGTTGTATCCGATAGATCATTTGGAATGTATAGACGCGTCATTTTGAGCATAACGGGTGTATAGAATGTCGTTCTGATCGAATCGGAAATATAGAACATCATCTTTCTGAGCGGAACGAGTATACGAGCGCGTCAATCTAAGCAGACCAGGTATATAGAACGTAATTCTGAGCGAAGCGAAGAATCTCATGTTCTAGTCCAACTCCGCTCATCGGGTGAAGTTTGTGCCCGGGCATAGTGTCTTCTCAGACTCCCGAAGCCTTCGGGGTTTTACGATCGGGCCCCTTACCTTTGAGCTTGCCGACAAGGTATCCCTACTAGATGAAAATCTTGTAGGTCTGTATTCCTCTCAGCGGCCCGATGATCGCCCAGATGGAACCGACAAAGAAATCACCAAGTACTAGTCCCAGGAAGAACGGCACAAGGTGGTTATGCAGGCGCATGCCACCATAGCGGACAATGATCAGCTTCACAAGCCAGCTCACGAATATCGCAAACCAGAAGTAGTCCATCGCATAGCTCACCGCTAGAGCGTAGCCGGCCGGATGAAACGGCCATCCGACAAAGGCTCCTCTCAGTGCCCCTAGTCCCATTACTATTGCCGCACCAACAGCCATATACGCGACCCGCACTATATCCAGACCTGGTCTGGTGATCAAATTGTCGCGCAGTCGTTCAAAAGACTCATGGCCAACCCACCATTTGTAACCTATGCACTTTGCCTGAGCTCCGTCGCGATAACACAACGCGAGGTTTGAATAATAAGAGCTCAAGAGGCCAACAACTGTTGCCAACATCAGCGCGAAGATCATAGGCCTCAGTTTGATCGCTGTTCCCTCGGCCATCTTAAAAGATTCGAGCTGGTTGGGCATTGGGTGACTCCGATAACATCTATTGAACCAGTACATCGACCAGATCATGGTCAGATTTGCAGGTCCGATCAAGTTATAACCCAGTAGGCTGACCATAATCTGTTGGGGGTTGACGAAGTATATCTCGTGTGGTGTTCCAAGCTCGGCGCGGACCCTTGTCATAGCGATTGACAAGACTAGGTATATCCCGAAGAACACTATCGCAACCCACGCTGCCATACCCATATAGTGTGCAAGCCCAATAAGCATTAGCGCGCCGATCCCCAAGCCATAGAAGGCCTTTCTATACAAGCTTGCTTCAGCAGGATTGTCTCCATCGCCGCGGAAAGCTTGCCGCCACACACCTTTGAGGTACTTCCAGTTTCCCGCTATGATTATCCCGCCGAGCGCAAGCCAAGCCCCTGAAGATTGCGACTCATAATAGGGGAACTGATTGCGTGTGCCCGTGTCCCAACCCATTGCCGCACCCAGAACCTGTACCATCTTCCGCGCAAGGTAGAAGAACCAACATGAGAAAGACAAATCCAGTGGAATGAAGTAGCCAAGGCCGATCGTGAACGGATACATCGAAATTTGGAACCCATTTCCGCCGCGCGTAACTGCGTTCCAAGGGCTATTGACGATGAACTGGCCGATGTTATACTGCTTTATCCACTGGATGTAGGGCATCGAAGGATACAGTGTGTGCAAGCCGTTTATGAGACCGATTACGAGTGCCAATCCGAAGCCGCCCCACATAAGCTTATTGGCATAAAACCTTGTCGCGTGGTCGGACGTCATTTCAACAGGCAACTGTATCAGCGGAAAAACCAGCTTTTCGTGTTCTGTCCACTGCCTGCGGATTAGGATGTTGAGGCACATCATCATCGTAATGAGGATCAAGACCAACACTCCCCACCACGCAAGCGGCCCAACCCAAACCCGCATAATTTGCCAGGTCCAGGGGTCCATTCCGCCGCGATAGAATCCCTTAAGCGCCAGCTTGTCGCTCACCATCATAGGTTCGGGCAGCCAGCGGAAGAATAGGGATTCGTACTTGTTGGAATCGTTGGCGAAATAGTGAGCATGGCCTATCGCACCGAATAGGTTTTGTATCAGGTCGTGTGAGGCCAGCGTCGCGCCCATAACGACCATCATGTAGATCGTCAGAAGCTCTCCACGTCGCAGCGCGATTCTAGGCCAGATACGCCTCAGCCACAGATTTGAGAGCGCCAAGAGAAAAAGAATGAAGATAGGAGTAACGAATAGCGGCAGGCATGTGCCGTCGAGTGCGTACCATCTGACTTCGATTACTGTGATCCAATTGTTGTTGATGGGGATAAGTATCAGCGCTATCAACACGGCTCTGAGGGTGACTCCGGTGTCCCGAAGCTTTGATTCGGCGCGCGTTCGAGGCTCGCTGCTGGTGACGTGCGTAAGCTCATTTGGTGATTGGACGGGGTTCATCAGAAAGATTCTAACAGCATACTTGCAGGGAAGGCAAGCCTTTCAAAATCTCTGTCACGTTTGCGAGTCACATTCGCGGTATGCTATAATTCCACCGTCAAACTTGCAACAACCAATCGGAGGTCCCTTCAATCTCGTATGGACACAAGTGACTTCAGAAACGGCCTGTCAATCATAGTCGACGGGGACATATACACTATAATCGAGTTCCAGCATGTCAAGCCCGGTAAGGGCGGAGCATTTGTGAGGAGCAAGCTCAAAAACGTTCGGACGGGCGCGGTGATCGAAAAGACCTGGCGCGCCGGTGAGAGGATGGATCAGGCCATTCTCGAACGCTATCCAATGCTGTTTAGTTACGAGCAGGATGGCGAGTATTACTTCATGGATCCTGAGACCTACGATATGGTCCCCATTCCGAGGTCTAAAATAGGCGACGCCGTCAAGTTCCTTAAGGAAGGCCTTGAGGTTACTGCCCTGGCTCACAAAGACGAGATTATCAATATAGAACTGCCGTTTACCATAGAGGCAGTAGTTACGGACACCGACCCCGGAGTACGGGGCGACACGGCGTCCGGCGGCAGCAAGCCTGCCACGCTCGAAACCGGAGCTGTGATACAAGTTCCGTTTTTTATCAATGTGGGTGACCGGGTAAAAGTCGACACGCGCACCGGTGAGTATCTGGAGAGGTGTAAGGACTGATAGTTTGCCTTCGTAGCTGCTGATTCGGCTAGGGAGAAAACGAACTTGAGGGTGAGTACCCACGGCAAGAGTCAGATTATTGCCATCGTCGACCAGTTAACCGGCTTAGGGATGAAAACAGGGCTTGCGTCGGCGGTGAGTGGGCTTGTCTTTTTACTCGTGATTGTATGGGGCGGCCATATAAGCGTGGCGACAAAGGTCGGTGCGCACGAAAAGGCTTATTTGGAACAAGGCGTTGCTTTGGCAACGCGGATGTTGGTAATCGGCGCCCTGGTGGCTGTGATTTCCCTAGTGATACGATTTCCACGCGAGGCGATTCTAGGACAGGCGCTCTTGCTGGCTGGTGTGAGCTTGTATTTTGGTGTGCCGCTTGCGTTCGGCTGGACTATCGAGCCCAGCGCGGTTTCCGGTAATGCGACTTTTACATCGATAGTTAGAGCAATACGTTCGGCAGGTGGAATCTTACTGTTGCCGGGCTTGACGCTGGTTTTGAGAGACGCCATCTTGCGAATATGGATTGGCCTGTCAGTGAGGCGAGTGCTTGCTCGCAGACAGGCGGAAAAGGACGAGCAACTTAGAAAAAGGCGATTACCGAAGCTGCTGGCACACTGTTGGGATATGGAGTTTTGCCGAGATTTCGTTCGCAAGGTGTGTCCCGCGTGGGAAGCACGCAAGTCGTGTTGGCGAATCAAGCGTGGGTGCTATTGCGAAGAGCGTACCATACTTTTAGCGATGACGGCTGAAGGAAGGAACAATGAGTACGGTCAGGGTTTCATCAAGGCACTGGGGCTGGACAAACCGGCTAAGTCACAACTCTCGCAGAAACTCAAGCGCGAGCGATGTAGGCGCTGCGCGATTTACGCCGAGCACCAGAGGCAAAAGTACCAGGTGCTGAGCCCGGTAGTTTTTCCGGCAATTCTGCTGCCGTTGTATGCCTTTTATGGACCGATCAGTTCCCGGGTTGCGACGGTTCTTGAGAAGGCAGACAGGTTTTTGAGCTTCATGACGTATCGCCAAGCAGGAGACTTATACGCTTTCGACACCAGCGCGCCTACTCTTACTGTTCTGGCTATTGTTTGGCTTACAATAATTGCGATTAGTTACGCTCTGAGGATTTTGGAATACCTCGTTTTCGAGTTAAAGGTGTAGTAGTGGACATCGGCAAGATCGAGAAACTGATCGAGGTGCTGGAAGCATCAAGGGTCGAAGAGATTTCGGTTCGGAAGGGCGCTTTCGGCGTTCATATCAAGAAGGGTGCAAGGCCGGCGCGAGTTGTGACTGCTGGGGCGCGGACCGATGCGCCTTCTCAGCAGACAACCGAGGAGGGGCCTTCCGGAGAGCGCCTTATCCTGGCGCCGATGGTCGGAATATTCCATGCAGTTGATGGTGTGGCGCGTGAAGGAGCGCACATCTCGGCCGGACAGGTGGTTGGCACAATTGAATCTATGAAGCTCCTGAACGACGTCGTCTCCGAGTTCTCCGGTGTTGTGAGGGAGACGATGGTCGAGGATGGGACGCCGGTAGAGTACGGACAGCCCCTTTACCGAATCGAGCTGGACTAGCAAGCACAGGCTTTTACTTGGCTCATAACGGAAACTACGCTCAGAATGACAACACCAAAATCTCGGTACCGTTATTCTGATCGAAGCAATAACTTCCTGGCTGAGGGACCGAAATGAGGCTTAATAGGCGCGGGAATTGGACCCTGATTAGCCTACTTGCGGCGGTTGCGATCATAGTTGTGGTGGCGGTGTATTACTTTGGTAAGGGCGGCGGGATCACTACTGTCAAGTCTGACAGCCCGTTGCTCGACAAGTCTAGCACCAAGCAGACCGTAGTTGGGAAATCGATCGAAACTGGTAAAGCGACACAATGCCGTCAACAGCTAGACCAGATCAGGAAGGGCATAGAAACTTACAAGGCTACGAACGCGACGGATGCAAACCCTCCTACGCTAAGGGATATCGGGCTCGGGGTTTCAGCGAGCTTTTTCGCTTGTCCTGTGTCGAACCAGCCGTACAGTTACGATCCGGCTACCGGCAGGGTTACATGTCCGACGCATCCGAGTTTGTAGTTCTCGGTGTTTTTTCTCGGTTTCGGGTTGTCGTGCCCGGCACCAAAAACGTGCGCTTTGGAGTATCTTCCCATAAACACGACGAAATTCCAAGCTTTGCTTCAATTCTTGACGAGACGGTGTTGTGGTGTAAGATTTGGAATGCTAGGTATAAACTCTGGGGTGTGTCATTCTGAGCTTAGCAAAAATTTGGAGGTAGGGTTGCGATACTTCCTTCGCCCAGTATGACGTGCTCAGTTAAGTTTGTGGGTAGATTCGCTCAGAAATCAACGGCTGACAGGAGACACGCTTGTTCAAAAAGGTTCTGATAGCCAACCGAGGTGAAATAGCGTTAAGGATAATACGCGCGTGCAAGGAGATGGGGATAGCGACTGTCGCTATCTACTCGGAAGCCGACCGCGATTCGCTGCACGTTAGGACGGCCGATGAAGCAGTTTGTGTTGGGCCTCCACCAAGCAAGGACAGCTACCTAAATATGCCCAACATCATCTCGGCAGCGGTTATAACGGGCGCGGAGGCAATTCACCCGGGGTATGGGTACTTCTCCGAGCAAGCCAGCTTTGCCGAGGCGTGTGAGGCTTGCAACCTCAAGTTCATTGGCCCCAAACCAGACGCAATCGAGCTTATGGGCGACAAGGCGAAAGCCAAAGAAACTGCGTCCAAAGCCGGCGTCCCAGTGATACCAGGTAGCAAGGGTACGATCAGAAGCGAGCAGGAGGCATTCAGGACCGCCTCCAAGATAGGGTACCCAATCAGGCTCAAGGCAACTGCGGGTGGAGGCGGACGAGGTATACGGGTGGTTCACGACCAGGAGGACCTTGCTGGTGCTTTGAAGGTTGCGGGGGCGGAGGCTGAGTCGGCTTTCGGGAACGGCGACCTCTACATAGAAAAGGAAATAGAGGAGCCTCGCCACATCGAAATACAGATTCTGGGAGATGAGCATGGTAACTACGTCCACCTGGGCGAGCGCGAGTGCTCTATACAGCGACGTCATCAAAAACTAATTGAAGAATCGCCGTCTGTCGCCGTTACTCCTGCGATCCGCAATCGGATGGGTGAGGCAGCCGTCAAACTCGCCAAGGCTGTCGGTTATGTGAACGCTGGGACTGTCGAATTCCTCTTGGACAAGAACGGCGATTTCTATTTTATGGAGATGAACACGCGGGTGCAGGTGGAACATCCCGTTACCGAGCTTGTTACCGGAGTTGACATCGTCAAGGAACAGCTCAGGATAGCCGCGGGCGAGAAGCTTGGAATTACCCAGAAGGAAGTCAAACTGGATGGCCACGCCATAGAGTGTAGAATTGTGGCCGAAGACCCTACGGCAAACTTCGCACCGTCCGCTGGAACAATCCGTCATCTGGTTTTGCCGGGCGGGATAGGCGTGCGGGTAGATACCCATATCTATGCGGGGTACCAGGTGCCGCCGTATTACGACGCCATGCTGGCCAAGCTCCTTGTCTGGGCCAAGGACCGAGGAGAAGCAATCGCTCGTATGCTGCGTTGTCTCTCGGAGTTCGAGATCGAGGGCATTAAAACGAATATCGATTACCAAATGCAAATCATATCTAATCCACACTTCCGCAGCGGTGAGCTCTCAACGAGCTTCATCCCTAGGCGGATGGCGGCTGGAGGATGAAAAAGGCCCGGCGGGCGGCGCGCGAGCTCGCCCTTAACGTTCTATATCAATGGGATGCAGCCAAATTGCCGTTCGAAGAGGCTCTTGAGACCGCGCTTGAGTTCGCCGACCTCAGCCCCCTAAAGACTGAGGAGCGGATCGAGGAGGCCAAGAGATATGCTCGCTTGTTGGCCGTTGGTGTAAAAAACAACGCTGATGAGCTAGACGCACGTATTGCCCGTCACGCGGAGGGTTGGTCACCCGAAAGGCAACCGGCTGTCGATAGAAACATACTTCGCATTGCCATCTATGAGATTTCGCACGTTGACTCTGTTCCGCCGATTGTGGCAGTTGATGAAGCTGTAGAGCTCGCAAAGAAGTACTCAACGGCGGAATCGGGGAAGTTTGTAAACGGCGTTCTCGCCGGATACTTAAAGAAGGAGGAAAGGATTGGCGGCACAACTACTTGACGGATTGACTCTGGCGAAAGAAATCCGCGCGGATGTGGCTCGCCAGGTCGAAAGACTCAAGAGCGAAAGGGGTATTACTCCCAGGCTCTCGGTGATCTTGGTTGGCGACGACCCTGCTTCGGTTACCTACACACGCATGAAGAAAAAAGCGTGCGAGCAAGCTGGTATGATCAGCGACCTAATCGAGCTGCCAGCGGACAGCGAGCAGGAGACAGTCAAAGATTTAATCAGGAAGCTAAACGAGGACAAGACCGTTCACGGGATTATGGTCCAACATCCGGTCCCGAAACACCTTGACGAACTGGATATCCTATCGACCGTAGCTGTAGAGAAGGACGTCGATGGTATCAGCGCAATGAGTCTTGGCAGGTTGGTTCTTGGGACGGCCGACTTCGTGTCTTGCACGCCTTTGGGGATAGTTACCCTTATGGAGAGGTACGGCCTCGAAATCAAGGGAAAGGAGGCCGTGGTTGTCGGTCGCAGCATCATTCTTGGCAAACCGGCCGCGCTTGCGCTTCTCGAACGGCACGCGACGGTCACCATCTGCCACTCACGCACGCAGAACCTACCTGATGTTGTAGCGCGAGCCGACATTGTCGTCGCTGCGATTGGAAAGCCGGAGTTCATCAAGGGTGACTGGATCAAACCGGGCGCTGTCGTGATCGACGCTGGCTACAATAAGGTTGAGGGTCGTGATAAAGACGTTGGCGATGTCGAGTTCGAAACGGCCTCGCAACGCGCAAGCTGGATCACGCCTGTTCCCGGCGGCGTCGGCCCGATGACAATCGCGATGCTGTTACAGCAAACGGTGAAGGCTGCCGAGAAATACGCGCATTAGTAGCTGAGTCTTCGGTGTTCAGTTATTGTGGTCTCGGAGCTCTTGTTTTTACGGACTCTGAAACCTGGCAACTTACCACTTCTTATGCGCCGTTGTGAAGACTGCAAGCTAATCCTGGAAAGCGACGCGCGATTCTGTCCTAAGTGCGGCAAGAGCGTTACCGAAGCTCCTCAGCACGAGCCGGCCGACGTTCGATTGGCCGTGTTGTTAACCTCGGCGAACGTCCACCGAGTCAAGGGGGAATGGGACGCGGCTGTCTCAGACGCCACCGCCGCGCTCGAGATCGACCCGAACAACGCGGATGTAGCTTCGCTTTTGGCGTCCATATACGAGCAGCGGGGGAACCTGGATGAAGCTGCGATTTGGTACAAGATTGCGGCAGATTTGGATCCAAGGAACATCGTGCACCAGGCAAACTTGCAGAGAGTGACGCTGGCATCGCGGCCAAGGTTTCATAGATGGACTAAAAGGCAGCGAATTGCGATCACTGCTGCTGCTGCGGTGCTCTTGGTAGTCATTACGGTTTTTGTGACCCTGGCGCTCAGCATTGGTGGTGAGAGGTTGCCCGCGCCGCGTCGCGCTGGGAGACCTCCTGCCGGGCGCGCGCAGATCAAAGCGCCGTCAACTACGCCTGCCCCAGCCACAACACCGACTACATCTTCAGTTTCAGGGTCCGGTCTTGCAATGCCTTCATCGTCATCTGCTCGTACGCCGGGAGAGGCTGCCTTAAAATCGAGATTAGGCGCAGACGAATCAGTGCGGGCAGCCGGAGCTATTGTGGACGATGTAATTTTTGACCCGCGGCAGGGCGTTGTATCAATTACGTTTTCCCTTCCATCAGCGACGCCGTGGACTAGAGTTGGGATCTTGACCACTGCATTCAATATCGTTCGAGCAGCTTTCGCGGCTAACGCGGAGATAAGGTCGGTAACCGTACGGTGCGTTATCAGCCCACAGGGACCTTCCAGCACGCAAATAGCATTCGTAGGCGACGTGTCGCGCACAACGATGAATGGTCTAGGAACGAATCCGACCGAGGTGCAGCTTAACCAGGCATTTACAGCTCAGTGGTGGAACCCGTTGGTTAAATAGCAGCGGGGCATATTAGGCGACGCACGCTGCGCTTATAGAGTGCTCCGCGACCATGGCTTTTGTAGATCGTACAGGGTAACGTACCCCGGACGCTAGTCACGTGGGTACTCTTATCGCTCTGCACAGGATACTTGTCGATGCCGAATAGAAGGCAAAAGCCGAGCTCTTGAAATATGGACCTGGAGAATGGAACTTTTGTACCATACCTTCGTCCATCCTGGGATGAAAACAGCTGTGGCGCGTTATTCTAAACGCAGCAAGGGATTTCGACCTCACCCTGAGATCCTTCGCTACGCTCAGGATGACGTATCCCGGCAGACGTACTTTGTAAAACATGCGTCGATGGACATACGTCGGCAAATATACTTTGGCGGACATACGTCTACGAGAGTGCGTCTGAATACCAACCCGATTTTGTTTACCACGTCACTCTGAGCGAAGTGAAGAATCCGGTTGTGGTGTTTAGTGATGACAAACAAGGATACGATTGAACGGCTGAGTACGGGAAACGAGTTTATCTCAATATCGGACATATCAACCTCGACGGCAGGTATCAGTAGGGTCGGGTTCGTGTACGAGGGATTCCGAGCCTGCATAGAACTCCACGGAACGCCGAAATGTCCGCTGCTTAGACCGACTGTGAGCATCGACGGAGAAGAGACGTTTGACACCGAGATCAATAGCGATCTCGTATCCTACTGGATTCCTAAGTTTGATGTATGTCGTAGTTCAATTAGGGCAAGCGCGTTGGTCTTCGCTCCGATGGATCGACGCGGTTTTGTTTGTGCCTTGAGGATCGAAAACACCTCGGATCGGAGCGTCAAATTGAAAGCAGGATGGCGAGGCTGTTGGGCATCGACCTATTACGCAGCGAACCTGCCCAAGCCAATGGCTGGGGTGAAGCACGGTAGCATCAGTTCCTATCGTCCGGGCGTACCGGTGGTCGAGTATCGCGGCCACACGCCTCTTTTTGCGATGGCCATCGTGCCACAGGAAGTTGTACCGGCTGAAGTGAGCGACAGCGAAGGACATGTAGCTGCTGAATGGTCTGCCGAAACATTAAGCGCCACCCCTGGAGTGCCTCTATACTTTGCTCTTATCGATGAGTATACACTGGCGGCCGGCGAGCAGAGGGATGTGCCAGTTTATGTCGGATTTGGCCTCGAGGAGGTTTCTGCTATCGCGTCTGCGGAGGAACTCAGACTTCAGGGTTGGGAGCGCACGTTGTCTAGCCTAAAGGCTTGGTTGGACGCTAGGACTATTGAATGCGAAGACGAATTCTTCAAACGGCTAGTCAATGTCAACTCCTTTTACAGCTACTTTTATTCCCAGGCGGTTGCGCTCGATACAGAGGAAATGACGATCGTCACTGCTAGGAGTTCCAGTAACGAGTTTTGCGGAACTTACCGTGATCGCGACGCCCTGCTATGGTCGTTCCCGGCGGTGTTGCAGGTTAGCTGGAGCCAGGCTCGCAAAATGCTTATACATGCGCTAACTACGCAGCTTGCCAATGTTGGTGTGCGGTCCCGATACATCAACGGAGTCGTTCTCGAGCCGGGACTACAGCTTGACCAGCTCTGCGCACCGATCCATGCATTGGACAAATATGTTCAGGTGACCGGAGACATGTCGGTACTTTTTGATCGCCGTGTTCAGCATGGGATCAACATAATCCAACAAACACTGGCAGCGCAGCGCCACCCAGAGGTCGAGCTATTCGAAACGCTATTGCTGCCGTCGGGAGAACCTTCCAGATTTCCCTACGTATGCTATTCGAACGTTATGGTATGGAGGGCCTTGCGCGACGCTGCGCGGCTATACGACCGTATAAGAGATCTGGACAGGGCAATGGAAGCGGGACAGCTAGCCGATCGCATCCGCGCGGCAATTCTGGCGAACTTCGTTGTTGACGGGCCTTTCGGCAAAATGTTTGCCCGAGCTATTGATCTTGAGGGCAATTTTGAGCTTGGCGACGATCCTGCCGGAAGTCTCCAGATGTTGGCTTATCTAGAGTTCTGTACTGCTGATGATCCGGTTTATCGGAAGACTGTCCAGTGGATCTACTCCGAACACAATCCGTTTTCGAACTGCGCGGCTACGTTTGCGCAGCCTTCAGCCTGCGGCGGACCAGGACCGTCGGTTCTGAGCGTCGTGAACGAACTGCTGATCGGTCGAAAGGAAGCGGCTTTAGACTTCCTCGAGCGCGCAAAGTTGGACGACGGAATTGCCTGCGAGAGCGTAGACCAGACCACCGGCCGCGCGATCAGTGGCAAGGCTCACGCTGCCATAGCCGGCTATCTAGCTTACGGATTGCGGACGGCGCTAAACCTGGAGTTGCCGGAGACCGCCGAAGTTCCTCAGAGGCGTCGTCCGAGCGAGGTTCTGTACCAACCTCCACCTCCTGAAGCTGCACAAATCCCAAAAAAGGCTAGGTTGTAACGTCGTCTCGCTAGGTCGAGGCTCCGATTATGAGCAGCAAGGTTCGAAGTGCAACGTGATTCGCAGTTTCAGTTCTTTTGTGGGCTCTTTTAGTTCCAAATGCGACACAACCGTATCCTCGATTCCAACGGCTCTTGTTCAAGAGTTAATCTGAAGCACAGGCCCGAAGGCACGTCATTCTGAGTGTGAACTGTTATCCTGAGAGGAGCAAAGAAGCTCGACAACTCACAGAGATATTTTTCTGCTCTCAGAATAACGAATGCTTCGGCAGCCTTCAGTTGAAGTCGATGTCGGTATAGTTTCGCCGAGCAACCTAATCAGAAGAAATCGAACTTAGGATTCGGGCCAGGTATTTCGAACTCCACCTCGCCTGTGTCTAAGTTCACGTCAGCACCGACAGTTGTGCTGAAGTTTGGTCCGATGAGTGGGCTAACGGCAATCGTTCCACTAGCGCGCGCCTTCACACCGGTAAAATTGCTCGCCTGCAACTCAACCACGCCCGAAAAAGTGCACGAGTTCCCGGCCACGCTCACCGTCGCGCTCTTGGAAACCGATCCCGAGATAGAGAACGTGTTCCGGCCTATGGTACACGTCCCAGAGAGACTAGCGCCTCCTATCGATACATCTCCCTTAGCGAACATTTTACCGCCGGGCGTGATCGAGATCGAGGCGGAAGAGATGGTCCGGTTCGCAAGACCGACGTTGCCTGTGCCGGAGATAGTGCCGTCGGGTTGTACGTCCAGGCTGACCGATGATATTTGGATTGACTTGCCTTGCGGCATCGGAATCGACAGCGACGCAGACGAGTGCCCGGTGAAAGTGCCGTTCTTGTAGATTTGGAAAGTAAACGCGGCGGACGCACCTACCAGATCTATGTTGCCGCTGGCGGTCGCAGAGTCATTGGTGATCTCGAAAGCGGCGTTTACCAGATTCCAGCCCTTGATTGCGACCCCGCCCGTTCCGGTCGCCTTGAAGTAGCCATCACTCTTAATGGTCAGGCCGACGCTGGTTGAAGTACCGCCGGGAAGGGTGAACATGCCGGAGCCGGTCATGGTGTCGTTGCTTATAGTAAGATTGGCAGAGCCGATCGACCAGCCTCGCACTGATACGGCAGTGTTCACGCTGCCGCTGAACTGGCCTGATGGGGTCAGGCCCAGGGTGAAGCTATAGCTGTTTCCACCGGGCAGAGTGACGTTTCCACTGCCGTTGAGTCCGGTGTTCGAGAGCGTAAGCGAAGCCGAGCCTATCTGCCAGCCGGCTATAGACAGCGCGCCGCTCATACTGCCTGATATCTGGCCGGTCTTCGTGATCTCAAACCCAAGGCTGCCTTGTGAACCCCCAGGCAGTGAGATGTTACCTGAGCCGACGATCTTGTCGTTGTTGATCCTATAGCTGGAGTTTGCCAGGTTGAAACCACAAAGCGTCAGGTTACCGGTGCCTTCGGCCGTGAATGTCCCGTTGCTCTTGACGCTTGCCGTAAAGTTTAGTCGAGGTCCGTTTGGAACCTGAAACTGTCCTTCGCCGGATATGGTGTCGTTCGAGACGCGAAATTCCGTTCCTGCAAGTGCCCAGCCGTTTACCGTGATGTTGGCCCCTGCACTTCCGGTGAGCTGTCCAGTACTGGTGAGGTTGACGTTTAGCGTAACCTCGCTTCCGCCGGGTAGCGTGACCTTGCCGGAGCCGCCGATTCCCGTGTTCGACAAAGTGAGGTTGGTCTGGGTCAGGTTCCAACCGTGTATACTCAGGTTGGCGTTACTAGTTACTGAGAAGGTGCCGTTGGGATTTACCGTAACAGTGAAGGCTGCATTAGACCCATTGGGCAGGGTAACGGTGCCCGACCCGCTAATCGTGGACTGACCCAGGTTAAGAGTCAAGTTGCTGACTTGGAATCCGCCTACTGAAAGCGTGGTCGATCCGAAAGCCGTAATTGTGCCGCTGACCGGTATGTTTATCGTGAACCGAATGGCGCCTACGCCGGGCAAGGTGTATTGCCCCGAACCTGACACGCCCGAACTGGACAAGCTCAGATTCGTATCGCTGAACTTGAAACCGTTCAAGGTAACGTCGCCAGTGTAGGTCGCGGTAAATACACCGGAGCTGTCCATCTTGACGACGAACCGCTTTTGGATGCCAGCGACGGAATAGTCCACATACCCGCTGGCCGATACAGCACCATTCGACTTGAGGTTGTAAGCGATCGAGACATTTTGCACCGGTCCAATCGTGGTTGAATGGTTCCAATGCAGGCCGTTGTCGTCGAGCGTGCCCGATGCGATCGTGAAGGTCCTCCCGACAACCGTGATTCCGCCGCTCCAGGAACCGGAAGTCACGTGACCGTTTTTATCGACCGCAAAAGTTGCTTGGACCGATCCAGCCACCGGAAGCTGAAGGTCACCGGAGCCGGAGAACGAACCATCTGAGTTCTGAACGCCCTGGAAGTTGGTCACGCGAAAGCCCGCGACTGTTACTTCAGGAGGAGCGGGCAACGGACCGTCGTGCTCCTTAATATTCAGATAAAGTACGTCGCTGGTGACACTCACGCCTCCGGACGCCGTCAGCTCGGCCGCTTCGCCAAGGTTGACCTCACCCTCCTGATCGTAGGTTACCTCTAGCCCTATCTCGGCTTCGCCCTGGACATCGGGGCAGTCGAACCCCAGCGGGTCAGCGAACATAAACATTATTTCGGGGTTAGCCTCGGCGTAAATAGCGTAACCTAAACCGGTTTCTGAAGTTGCCTCGGCTCCTAGGTCAAAGTTGGTCCCAAAGCCCTGGCTGATGCCGAACTTGCTGCTTCTGAATTGGTTGAACGCTTGTGTGCTACCCGAGAAGAGTGTCCACAGCGCTCTGTCTCGCAGCGGTTTGAGCGATTTGGTGCTGATACCGGCGTTGATCGCGTCAAGGAGCAGTTTGACCGTGTCCCTTGCTGTTGCCATGGCGGTGAAGAAGGGCTTTGCGGGGATCTCGGCCTCTATGGTAACACCAGTCAATGCTATGGGGCTGCACTCGATTTCTATCTTAGTGTCGTCGATAAGAGCCTGTGCCGCAGCGCTGAAATTGAGCGGGATATCGGTGGGGTTGAAAATAAACGGTCCTCCGGTCGCTCCGATATCTGCAAGTGCGCGAATCAAGTCGGTAAGACGCGTGCCGTCAAGGGCGGCGTCGATGCCCTTTCCGA
This sequence comes from Armatimonadota bacterium, assembly GCA_026415535.1. Taxonomy (GTDB): domain Bacteria; phylum Armatimonadota; class UBA5829; order UBA5829; family UBA5829; genus CALJES01. The sequence goes on from JAOAGX010000001.1 coordinate 26,264, forward strand.
GAGGGACGACTGCCTTAGCCTCAAACACTTTCATCGCGGTGTCAGCCTTTTTCTGCGCGCCTCCGGAACTATCGGATGTTTTGCTTTTGCTAGCCTGATTACTCTCGCCAGCTGCCTTGATTGAAAAAGAGAACTCGGCCTCAATGTTCCTGGTTATCGACCAGAGCCCCTTTTGGATGCTGCGCGCCAGTGCCCGGCTGGCATCAACGAGCTGCGCACGGACCCGCTGTAGTTCTGGCGAGGACGGACCTAACTGTCCTGAGCCAAGTTGGTGGATTGTCGGCGCTAAGGCTACCGCCTGGCGAAAGAAGTCTGTTACAAACCGTCCACCGGCTTGTGCTGCAACGGCTATCGGTACGGACACCGATACCCCGGCTCCGACGCTCACCGCCTCCATTTTGGTGTCCCAAATGCCCAATCCTGCCTCGGCTGAAAACTCGACACCCAGACTTGCCTTGCCGAAACATTCGGGGTTGGTATCTGCAAGCTCCTTAAGCTTGTTTACGCCGGCCTGGAAGACTAGGGCGGTCTTATCAAGGTTTCTTACCTCGAATCCGCCCGGAACGCCGGTGGAGCTGGGCTGCATTTTAGGCCTGACACTAATCCCTTGTCGCTGTGCCTCGGATTTCATCGCTGACGCGACAGCCAACATCACCGGCGCCGCCTTAGCGGGATCGACCTCGAATGACAACTCGCCCTCAATACCAATGTCGCCTGAGAGGACATCATCAACCGTCCCCTCAAATCCCAGCGAGACCTTGGCCTCTATCGTGAGTCGTTCCGGGTCAAACGCGCCGAAGGTGATAACCAGGTTCTGCTGGCCAACCGGAATGTATGCCTTCGCCCTTATCTGGGGAAGCATAGCCGTTCCCAGTCCCATTCGTGCCTGAATATAGCTCAGACCACCTGCTGACAGGTCTATATAAGCGATGGGCAGCGATGAGTTGTTCTGCATCCGATCGGCGTAAATGTCGCAGATAGGGTTGGCGTTGGATACTCCAACTATTGCCCTTGTGCTGCCTGGGCCGCTAATGGTTACGTATATGGTGAACTGGGAGCCGTTTTTGCTGAGTTTGACCTGTCCGAAGTCAAACGTGCCGCAGTCCAGCGACCCGTTCGGCAGCATCGAGAAGAACTGGCTGGAAAGAATACTGTTAAAAGCTTTAGCGCAACTGCTGGTAGTAAGAGGCTTGAGGATCTTGTTAATGATCGAGGCTTGCCTAAGAACGGTGCCTGCGGCTACCGTCAAATCTGTGTTGAATGGATCCTTCAATTCCTTGATCGCCGACAAACCTATGGCTGATGGATCTAGAAGTGCCTTGGCCTGACGAGCTGCTGTTGTGATACCGAGGTTATTTAGGCAAACTACAACCTGGTTTCTTATGTCGGTAGTGATGTCAGCGGAGGTGGGTGAGTCTACGCAGCAAAAGAGAGATGAAACAAGGGCGACGACCAATAGAAAGCGCTTCGAGGTCCGCTGTGGACAGATAGCGCGCATCTTGTTGTTTCCCTCCTCGGTTCTGAGTTTATCACAACTTTGCGGATGCGTGCGTCAACCCGAATCTCCCGCCAACGTCGACTCGACCCCTCAATCCTCCGTCATTCTGAGCCTTGCATTGAGCGAAGCGAAAGGTCTATGTGAGATTTTGAACGTTCTTATAACCTACGCTCACAAGGACACACGCATCTGCGTATGTTGTGCGGGGTCCACGGCCACCTCGCAGTCGCGAACCATACGCTCTAAGTTTCGGCAACCCAAACGGGGGACTTTAGGCGGAAGTACTTTTTAAAATGGGCCGGGACGCAGCCCGGCCTCTACAACTAGTGGTAAGTCTGTTCGTTGTTGGGCGCTACTCGCTCGGCTTGATGTCTTCAATGGGATCTCGATGTCCAAACGTCGGGACTGTTGTTGCCTCCGGAGCAGCCCACCACACACCGTTGGTAATTACCTTGAGAACCTCTTCCTGATAGAAAGTGGGATAGCTTTCGTGTCCAGGTCGGAAGTAGAATATCTTGCCCCTACCCCTGTGGAAACAACATCCGCTGCGGAAAACTTCCCCTCCAGCAAACCAGCTAACCAGGACCAATTCGTCTGGTTGCGGAATATCGAATCGCTCCCCATACATTTCCTCGTGCGGGATTTCGAAGTACTCAGGTAGCCCCGTGGCTATGGGATGGGCAGGATCAATTACCCAAATTCGCTCTTTTTCCCCGATTTCGCGCCACTTGAGATCGCACGTGGTACCCATAAGCCGGCGGAATATCTTCGAGAAATGTCCGGAGTGCAGGACGATCAGGCCCATCCCGTCCAAAACAGCCTTTTGCACCTTGTCCACGATTTCGTCGCGGACTTCTCCGTGTGCCGTGTGGCCCCACCAGATTAGAACGTCCGTCGAGGCGAGGACGTCATCCGTTAAACCATGATCCGGCTCGTCAAGTGTGGCTGTGCGGACTTGAATTCCGGTTTGCTGCTTTAGGTAGTCGGCGATTACGGTATGCATGCCGTTCGGATAGATTTCCTGGGGCTTACCAGGACGTTTTTCGTGGCGGAATTCGTTCCAGATCGTAACGCGAGCTGTTTGGCACATAATACGCTTCCTCTCTCAGTTTACGTATTCGAACGGCGACAGCGCAGGGCGCATGTCACCGGTAGTTGACTTGTACCCCGGCACCAGATATCCCTGCCGCCGGCAATTCCTTCCCCTGCTAAATAACCGAAAATACTTGCCGATCTTGCACGCGAGATTCTCGCTATACTGCCAAGCCGAGCTAAAAATCCGTATCCCAGGACCTTGTGTTCATTAATTTTAGTCGATGCCCACAAGGTGCTATAGTATTTCGGTAAACTTGCGCAGCTTTTTCTCTACCCAAGCCATTTCATGTCGCGCCAGTACTCGTATTCGTGAGGCCACCTATCCTTATTAAGTATGATCAGTTGCCTGAATCTCTCACGCATTTCGGCGTGAATGATCTCCTGCTCAGGATATTTGCGCTTTTCCTGAATAGCTTGAACTAAGTCATGGCCAAGGACAGTTGCGTCGTGTTGTGCTTCCTCAAACGATCCGGGTACTGATCGCGTCGCACCTACTGCGCCTACGATCCAACAGCCAAGCCGCACCAGCACACTGTTCATGTAACTGGTGCCTATTTCGTGTTCCGGTCCGCCTGAGACGCACACGGAACAGCCATATTTGCCCAGAAAGCGCTGACAGTGGATAACGTCGGCCATGCGATCGATCACGGTTTTGAGCTGGGCAGTTACACTATTGAAGTACAGGGGCGAACCCAAGACCAACCCGTCGGCGGCGAGCATTTTCTCCTTCAATGGCACAACGTCATCCGTTCGCGAACATGTGCCTCTAGCATGGCACGAGTCGCATGCGAGACAGTACTCGATGTGCAAATCACCCAAGTCAACCAACTCTACACGCGCACCGGCTGCCTCTGCTCCTTCTAGAACGCGTTCGACAAGACGGCGGCTATCGCTGCGTTGCCCTCGCGGACTACCTGAAACTCCAAGTATGTTCATCTTCATCACCTCAGCGGACTGCATGTCAGCAATCAACACATTCCAGGATCAAGCCTAGCGTCTCTTGTCGCGAAAACTCAAAGTACGAGCCACGTTTCTGCTAACACGCTTCCGGTTTGCCGTCCAGTACGAGTTTGATAACTGTGTCGTATGGGTCTGGTGGTCTTTTGGGAAGACCTTTTAGAAACGTGCGACAATTGGACCCCGTCTCAATTCTAGCCTGTTGACCGGTTGCGAGAACTGTTGCCGACTCGATTTTGTTTTTAATTCCCGGGATTGTGATCTCTCCTTGTTTGGGCCAGCGAAAAACGTGAATATAGGCGTTGTTACCCTTTGCGGTCGTGAGACCGACTATTCCAGCGCCGAAAGGGCACCGCTCGGAGCCGTAGATCGATTCTCCATTCACCGAAAGCCACCTGCCGATGGCTTTGAGTCGCTCGACCTCTTCCTTTCGGATTGTTCCGTCCGGCTTCGGCCCCACATTTAGCAGGTAGTTACCCTCGCCGGCTGCTGCGGTAACGAGATACTGTATAAGCTGGCAGACTGTTTTGAAGTTGGGATTGTTGTGAATATAACCCCAACCCCATTGGTCGCCAATAGTCATACATGTTTCCCATCCGCGGCCCGGCGCGCTTGCGGTAACGTGCTGCTCAGGCGTATCGAGGTCTTCGGGAACGCCGGAGCGGTTGTTGATCAGAATATGGGGCTGGAGTTCGCGAACCATCGCGTTGAGTTCCCTTGACCTCCAGAAGTCGGCGACTTCCTCTCCTTGAATACCCGGTACCCATCCTCCATCGTACCAGAGGATATCAATCTTGCCGTAGTTGGTCATCAGCTCCTTGACCTGGGCGTGGGCCTGCTCTACAAGGGCCTTAGCGCTTTCGGGGTGTGCCTTTTGATCGAAGTATCCTGGGAATCGCCAGTCCAATAACGAGTAATAGAACCCGATTTTTAGCCCTGCCTTACGCAGCGCCTGCACATACTCCGCCACGAAGTCGCGTTTAGCCGCACTTTTGACACTCGTGAAGTCACTAACTTTGCTGTCAAAGAGGCAAAAACCGTCGTGATGGCGTGTGGTAAAAACCATGTACTTCGCACCTGCTTCTTTCGCCAGCGAGGCCCAGGCGTCGGCGTCGAATTTTTTGGGGTTGAACCTTCGAGCCAGCCTGGCATATTCGTCAACAGGGATTCTCTCTAAGTGCATAACCCATTCTCCGCGTCCCAGGATCGAATAAAGCCCCCAGTGAACGAATATGCCAAACCGGGCTTCGTGGAACCACTTGATTCGTTCTTCGTAGGTTGGTGTTTGGGCAGACATATGTTGTCCTCCTATAGTTTCGACACTTGACAAAACATCGGATCTTGGTTCTTAGTGTTAGGTTTTGGATGGTTACCGGATTATTTTCTAAACGGAAGCCAGACGGTCATATGTGATTTGCCCCTGTTTGCCCATGCGTAGTAAGGTATCAGTATGATAGGTGTTTCGCGGAGGGGCGCGCTGAATCCTCGCGGTCGATAGAGTGGACCTCGCTCGTCGAATGGGTCCGACGTGAGTCCCTTGCCCTTGATAATTACTACGCCACCAAGGAGGTTTGAACGATCGGTTTCAAAATCTTCCGATACTAGCTCAAGGTCACGAATCACAGCATTTGTATTGTCTGTGCTCTCCGCGCAGTATACTAGAGGTCCACGCATTACAACCACTGAGCAAAGGTTTTCGCGGACTCTTGGGTC
>JAOAGX010000202.1 GCA_026415535.1 Armatimonadota bacterium
ATCACAGACTTTACGTAGCGCGAGTGGTCGATCTTGAAGTTAACGTACCCGGGCTGCGTGACAAGAATCTCCTTAATGTAAGGGAGCTTGACACGACGCAACTCTTCCGCCAACTCCTCCGCGATTTGCATCGGCGGACGTTTCTGGATTTTTGCCTGAGCTAGGCAGATCGCTGTGGAGAAGTCGCCGAATTCCCGCTTTGGTGGTATGTTGAACGCTACCTCGTTGGTTCTGAGTATCTTGCGGATTGCCTTGGCAACGTCGTCTTGGATCATGCGAAAAACACCAGCGGTATTGCGCCGACTGTGGGCCTGCCAAACGCGATTACTTCGAGCATGCCGCGATATACTCCACCTCGCAGGTTTTCGGCAGTAATCGCTACTTCAACGGCGGTCGTGCAGCCTATCCAGAGGGCGACGTGGTTAACGGTCGATGGCGAGACTGTCCAGCCCTCGGGAAGGCGCCATTTAAGCTCTAAGTGGCGGCTGTCGGGCAATTTGTTCGTGAGAGTCACGGTAAGCGGGAAAGGCTCCCCAGGCTTGAGGTCAGGGGCCTTTCCATAGTCCAAGGTCACTAGAGTGTGAATAAAATCATATGTCATTGCAAAAGGCGAACGTGTCCAGATTGATTGGGCGGTGTTGGATGAAGTCAGATTGAGCTCGTTCACCTGCGTTAGATTGGTCGGTTCGTCCGATATAGTCACCGGCGTGCCGTGAGTGGCCAGCATAATCGGAATTTGTTCCATGACCTGGTCGGTAAGCTGGGCGAGCGTGCTTGGGACCTGCATCGATCCCCGGTCAATCGCTACCGTTATGATACGGTCGCCGATTGGTTCGATCCACTCGCTGGGTATTCCGTCCTTGCCCAGAATTATGCCGAGTATTGCACCGAGAGTAGCGCCTGTGCAATCGGTGTCGTCTCCGCAGTTGACAGCTGTGCAGATGGACTTGCCAAAGTCATTCTCGCCGTACATCCAGCCGATGACTACGAATGCCACGTTCGCCGGAGCCTGAAACCAACCAAGGTCCGAGCTGTCTTCGACAACCAAAGTGCGAGCTTCTTGCCAGGACTTGCCTCTTGAGTATGCATCTAGGACGATCTTGATCGAGCGCGCCGTGCGGCAGTCGGGTGGAATCTTGGATAAGCCAATCTCGATAAGCTCTTCGCGGTTGCTTGTTACAAAGGCTGCGCTCTCGACCGCCGCGGTGAATAGCGCCGCGTAAGTTCCCTCACCGCCTCCATGATCGACCGAGGCATCCTCGTAGGCGTATTGAATTGCAATATCCGGGCAGCCAGGCGCTAGACACGCCCATATCTCTGAACGTATCCACGCGCCATTCGAGTGCTTCCAATAGTTGCGATACTCTCCCGACAACGGCGGCAAGAGCCCCGCGCGCATGTTGGCCTTACAAATACCGTATTCGTTCCAATGCGGAGGAATGTAGTTAAGCCAATATTCTCCGAGTAGCCGGTTGTTGACTGCGCGAGGTCCGTTCTCTCGCACGGCTTTGAGCCAGACCAATTGCAAGTCCAGATCATCATTTGGCAGTGGTTCGCCGTGAGTTGGCTGAGAATAGAAATGGACGTCGTTCATTTCCGTCCGACACTCGAACGGCGTTCCCAGCGTGCCCCCTATACTTTTGCCAAGAAAACAACCGTGTATTCGGTTTCTGAGTTCGTCCCGGTTGAGGTTTACTTGTGCCAACGTGAGCCTCCAGTGTTTTTGTGCGACGATACATTATAGCAGCAGGTAAAACTGTTGGCTACTCATTGTACGTGCCTACAGTCCCTACTAATTTCTTCCGGAGAGAAGCTAGTTAATGTTTTAGTTTCCTTCTTTGGTAAGAGCGTAGGTATGGGATTCGTCTATTCGCCAAATCGGGCCGGGTAAGAATGAACGCCGTAGCGGACTGCCTTGAGATAATCGGCCTTCGTGCCCTTCTCGGTGACTCCATAAGAGAACAAACAGAACCCCGCCGTCCCAATCTCGCGGGCCTTTTTGATCTTTTCAACGGTTGATTCTGCCGGTATCTGCCACGAGCCGATTCCGGCGACGACGGGTACTCCACAGCTTGACGCAACCGCATCTTGGACTAGTTCCGCGAACCGGTCGGTGCTCTTGGAGTAGGCCATCGGAAAGATTAGATCCAGCTTGCCGTCCTTGATCCAGCTTTTCCAGTCCTGAAAACGATTGCTGAACGCATCCAAGTAATCCGGGAAGACGGAGGCGGAGACGATCATGCCGGGTCGAACAGCCTTCACCGCGTCATATATCGCGTAGACAATTTTATTGATCTGATCTCTTCTGAACCTGTCCCACTGATTTGGGAATGCTAGCGGATAAGCAATTCGGTCGATCGAGTTTGTCAGCTCCGTGTACTGATCTGGGCTGATGTGGTTTTCCATTTCGCTCTTAAAAAGAGTCAAACAGCGGTCGCAGTAGCAAAAGCGCGGGCTTGGGTACCGGATAAAATCGAAGTGGATGCCGTCAACTTCGTAATTTATTGCAACGTCAAGGTATACGTTTTTGAGGAATTCACGATACTCCGCATTGGACGGACACGCATAAGCGCCCTCGACATCTTCGCCACCGGTCATAACGACCCGATTCTCTTTTGTGCGCATTAGCCAGTCGGGGTGTTTGTTGACAATATGATCTGGTGAGACAGGTGGGGTATCGGAGTCCCAGGTATAATTTGCGTTGAGCCATGCGTGGATTTCAATACCTGCATTCCTCGCGTATTCTAGTATTACACCAAGAGGGTCGAAGTCGGAGGGCTGGTCCTTGAGAAACTCGCACCGTGGTTCGTAGGCCGACTTATATAGCGCATCGCCTCTGCCTCTGACCTGCACCACGAGCGTGTTAAAGTCGTATTCCTTAGCCAGACTTATGAGCGTGTGACAAGCGTCCGGGTTGGTGATGTCCCAGCGAGGAACCCAAATTGCTCTGATTTCTGGCATGCGTACTACCTCTCGTTGTTTGCAGAGCGTCAAATTTTTTGAAACACTGGTTGTGAATAATTTCGGGACAGCCTCGACTATGTTAACCTAGTGGTCGACCTAGCGACGTTGGGAAATTGTTCAGGTTGGGTAATTATAACCGGTCAAAGGATATCTTGGGTAATTGCGACAGGGCAAAAAAGCAAATCGTCTTGAGTCTTTTTGAGGAGGGTTGATTTTAATGGGCGGCGTAAAGCTGGGCAAACTGCTGGGCTTTGATATAACTATTGATTGGTCGTGGTTGTTAATCTTCTTTTTAGTGGTCTATACGCTTGCCAACGGCTACTTTCCTAGGTTGTATCCCGGATTCGACATTGCGACTAGCTGGCTTGTGGGCGTGGTTGCGGCATTGCTTCTATTTGGTTCGGTGCTCGTTCACGAGCTAAGCCACAGTGTAGTTGCGCGAAGCCATGGCACACCTGTGAAGGGAATCATGCTCTTTCTGTTCGGCGGTATGTCGCAAACAGCCGAAGAGCCCAAATCGGCCAAGGAGGAGTTCTGGACCGCGATTGTGGGGCCTGCGACGAGCTTAGGCCTGGGTGCTTTTTTCTATATGATTGGCGGGATAGGGATTATCCTAAACTGGCCGGAGCCGTTAGTCGCGATATGTGGGTATGTGGCGCTCATCAACTTTTTGCTCGGAGCTTTCAACCTTGCGCCGGGGTTTCCGCTCGATGGCGGGCGCGTGTTGCGGTCGGTGATCTGGGCCGCGACTAACGACCTCACTAAGTCAACCCAATACGCTTCTTACGCGGGTCAGGCGGTCGGATACGGATTGATGGCGGTAGGGTTCGTCGAGATACTGACTGGAGGGCCAATCAGTGGACTGTGGCTCATATTCATCGGATGGTTCGTAACTGGAGCGGCGCGCACCAGTTACCAACAGGTTCTGATTCGCCAAGCACTGTCAGGTGTTCGCGTTGAGCAGGTAATGACAACTGACGTGCCTGTTATCCCAGCCGAAACTAGCGTGCGCAAGTTTATCGACGAGCACCTTCTTCGCCACGAATATTCCTGCTACCCTGTCACGTCCGACGGACACGTTGTCGGAGTGGTCGGTATTGAGGAGGTGCGATCGGTGCCGTCGAACGAGTGGGATGTAACCCCGGTCGGGCGCGTAGCGCACAAGGTGAACTCGGAGTACAAAATTTCTGCGGACGAAGATGCTTGGAATGCACTTGCTAGATTGGCCGACGGCAACGTTTGCCGCTTGTTGGTAATGGAGAATGATCAGCTCAAGGGGACAATTGGCCGCGATGCCGTGTTTAGACTCGTGCAGACCAAGTTGCAACTCGGCTTGTAGAATCGGACTTTTCTAGAGCGCGCGGTTCATACAAAACCCACATGGTGTCTGGCAAAAAATATTAGCGTGTCCAAGAGCTACAGCTTGAGAATGCGTGTCTTTCTGAGCGAATAATATGCGTCCGGAAGACCGAACAGACCTAGTTGGGCGGAGTTTACTGCCATCCGTATTCGTATCCCGTTTCATACATCGCGATGACGTTCTCAACAGGTCCTACGGCCTGGATGTTGTGGCACGGGGCGAGTATGTATCCCCCGCCGTCGCCAAGAATTCGGTAATTATCTAGGACTTCCTGCCGAACCTCCTCGACCGTGCCGAAGGGTAGCGTATCTGTCTCTTATACACATCT
>JAOAGX010000203.1 GCA_026415535.1 Armatimonadota bacterium
CTTGTACAAAGAGCGAGAATTGACGCACGTGAGCTGTGTTTGGTAACATAGAATCGCTTGGCGGAGTACCTCAGATGGTTAGAGGACCCGGCTCATACCCGGGGCGTCGTCGGTTCGATCCCGACCTCCGCTACCACTACCATCCCCATTACACCAAGCGCGGTGGAGATTCAGGAATAGATTCTTCGCCGCGCTTGGGATGACACGAAGAAAACGCCCCGACAATAAAAAGTGTAGGATGACTTGGGGGGCTACACTACTATTGTACTGAACTTACTCCTCGTCACTTTCAGAAGTTCAACGCCAAAAGATTTCAGGAGCTTTGTTCCACTTTAGAAGTCCGGGCAAGATACCTATATGGGTATCTAGGTAGCAGACGGGAGCGACTCCTTGGTAGACGTACCTTATTCCATTTATTGTGGTTACACGTTCCGGACCAGGGTGTCGATCACCCGTGCGATCCTCCCAGATGAACAACGCGTCATTTACAATATATTTGCACTCGTTCTTGGTCTCGTCGCAGTTTTCATCAACCAGCAGAATAGTTCTGCTTGGATTTTTTGACTTACTGAGTTTCTCGCCGCATCGGTCTGCCGCTCCACGGTCCCGCTCGGCTATGGTCATATAACCATTGATCGTGTAGGTGAAGGCCAGTTTTTGTTTGCCGCTAGTTTTGGTCCATATCTTCTCTGGGCAGACGAGCACTGCCCTCGACCTTACGTATTTAAATACCGGACCTCTGTCAGCAGCATTAGGGTCGTTATACTGTCCAAACGCATTGAGACCTGGTAGAGTGCCGTCCCAATCATCAGCGTATGCTAGCATTGCCACACACAGTTGGCGCAAATTATTCGCACACTTAGTCTGCAAAGATCTAGCTTTTGCCGAAGTCAGAACCGGAAACAATATGGCAGCTAGAATCGCTATTATGGCGATGACTACCAAAAGCTCGATTAACGTAAAAGCTTTCCTTCGGCACTCCACTGCTCAATCCTCTACCCTGACAAATAAGGCAAAAGTGCTGAAGCTATTACACATATTATGTCCCGCACTGACGAAAATGTCCATAAGCGGCAGTCATATCGGCAATCATCATTATTATTTTGTACGTTCACTCTTGGGAGCTTTGTGCTTAGGCATCTCTTTCAAGCATCCACATCGCAAAAAACCGATACGTCCAGTGGAGTGCTCTGTGGTTAGTAGCCTTTTTCTATTAGCGAAGTGATTCCTTCATCGATATGCGCGTCGTGCTCGGCTATCGTGAAGTGAGAACGAACTCATAGCTTCCCGCCCCGACATCAAATGTAACCCATTTCCCATCGTTCTCGAAACCGACAACACCATTCACCTTGATGAAATTGCCATTACTAAAAACGATATGGCCGCTCTCAGTAATCTCGAATTGCTGCTTGCCTAAAGTGGGCACAAAGACAGTCGCAGTTGCGTTATGGGGAATCTTTACGGAGAGCGCGAAGCCTTCGGGAATGAACCTCCAAGTCGATTCGACTACACCGCGCACAGTCTCCACCCTACCATTGGCCCACTTTAGGTTGCCCACCACGTGTGGTTTCACAATAAAGTGCTCCCAGCCGGGATGATCAGAATCGGGTACAAGGCCTGCCAGTGCCTCGTAAAACCATCCGCTTACAAATCCGAGCGTGGGATGGTTGTGCGAATTCATTCCCGGGCCGACCTCGTAATTCCAGAGTTCCCAGATGGTAGTCGCTCCATTGGCTATCATATAACCCCATCCAGGGTAATCCTTTTGCGTCACAATGGTATAGGCCAGGTCCGCGCGACCGCTTTTTGTCAGCGCTTCCAGCAGAATAGGTGTGCCGACAAACCCGGTCGATAGATGACCCTGACGAACTTCAATATCTTTTATTAGGTTGGCCAAGACACGTTCTTTGTGTTCGCACGGCACGATTTCAGCGGCCAGCGGCAAGGCGTTCGAGAGCTGGCTGGAATTGCCGTAGTTCGATGTCGTTTCATCAAAGAAATTAGAGTTGAAAGCCGCGGCAATCTTGGCCCGTAAAGTTTCGTATTCATCCCCATCGTCGCGATTGTCGAGAGCCCGCGCCATTTTGCTTAGCAGATCTGTTACAAGGATGAATGCTCCCGTTGAGATAAGCTCCTTGGGCGTCTCAACTACGGCGATCCAGTCGCCGTATTCGTTCCTGGTGATGATGTATGAATCCCCAGCTTCCCGTCTGAGCATCTCAACATACCGCTTGACGCCATCATAGTGACGTTTCAACAACGACTTGTCTCCTGTGTGCAGATACGTCCGCCATAGGATGATCGGATATGCTGCCGACCACATCGGATCACCCATCTCCGAACCCCACACGTGCGGCACCGTATCTGGAATGCGTCCGTCCTCGCCTTGGGCATCCTGTATGTCTCTCAGAAACTTAGTGTACGCGGGAGGCATGTTGAAATTGTAGAGCATTGCGTAAGCTGAGATGTGAGCATCGCCCATCCAGCCTTGTCGTTCGTCGCGCTGTGGACAGTCGGTCGGAACGGCGTGGAAGTTTGTTCGCTCACCCCATACGCACGCATTTTGAATACGGTTGATCAGCCTGTTAGAGCAGGAAAACGTCCCGATAGGCTCGATAGCCGTGTGGACGACCCTACCCTGAATCGAATCCGGCGCCGGTTTCTCGGGCAATCCTTCCACCTGCACATAACGAAACCCGTGGTAGGTGAATTTGGGCTCATAAACCTCAGTTCCTTCACCGCGCAGGATGTAGGTATCCGTTGCCTTTGCGGAACGCAGGTTTTCTTGGTTGACTGTGTCGTCCGGATACAGATTTTCAGCGTGCTTGAGTGTTATTGCGGTTCCGACAGGACCCGATACCTTAATCCGACACCAACCCGAGAAGTTCTGCCCTAAGTCAAATACCCAAATTCCGGGCTTGACTTCATTAACCGACTTGGGCTTTAGAGTCTGCACAACCTTGATCGGCTGGATGGTCTGTACTGACAGTTGTGCACTAACCTCGTCGAGTTTGGTAACCAGGCTCCAGCTTGAATCATCGAATCCGGGCTTGTTCCAACCGGGTTGTTCCAATCTGGCATCGTAAGTTTCGCCATGGTAGATTGAGTTTTCAATGATCGGACTCGGTGCCCAACGCCAATTGGTATCCGTCGTAACAATTTTGGTGGAACCATCATTGTGGGTCACCTCTATTTGAACAAGTAGCCTCGGTTCCTTATCCCACCATCCTCGGCCCAGCATCGCACCGACACAGTTGGCTCCGCGTTTGAGCAGCTTCGTCACGTCGTAAACGCTATAGTAGACGCGCTTATCGAAACTGGTATAAGGCGGATCCAGAACGCGGTTGCCTACGCGTCTTCCGTTAAGCCAAAGCTCGTAGTAACCAAGGCCCGTAACGTAAGCTCTGGCGCGGCTGACAGGCTTGTTGAGCTCAAACTCACGACGCAACAAAGGTGCGGTGCTGTTTGTGTCACCCGTGGTAATCCAGTTTGCAACCCAATCCTTAGGATCTAGCAGCGCCATTTCGAAGACAGCTGGTTCGCTGAACTCGGTAGGCACATCGTTCTCATCCCATACTCGAGCGCGCCAGTAGCAAATCGCCCGGCTCGCAAGACCATAGCCGGCGTAACGAACGGACACCTGATCGGATGAAACGACCTTTCCGCTATCCCACAAGTCGGGATTTCCGATAAAAATCAAATCCTTGCTCGATGCAACTTGAACTTGATAGGCCGTTTGGCGGAAGCCTCTACGGTCGGATTCAATCCGCCACGAAAATCCAGGGTTTGGGTCGTCAATACCCAACGGGTTAGTCAGATATTCCGTTAAAAGATGGCATACGCGCGTAACGGTATCCGAAGCGCAGGAAGACATAGTTGATACCTCCGGGGCAATATTGGAATCTCCCGTTTGGACATCCAGAAATTGGAGACCTCATATTTTTCACAAGACGAAACTGTTTCCCCGCTACGTAGGTTTGCGCAATGACGACAGAGTATCCTGCTTTTTTCCAAAAATGCGCGAGCGATAAGGATAAAAGCCTGAGTATTAGCACTGCTAATCCATACTGACTCGTCCTTGGCCATCGTTGGCGAAGGTTGTGCATACGCAGGATTCTGGATGGCAGCAGGCTAAGTCTAACGTGTTTCACGTAGAGGGTCGGAGGTGGCTATGAGGCGAGTTGTGCTCAACATTATGTGTGCCTTTTTGGCGGTGCTGCTGATATGCGGTTGTGGTAAAGAAAAGTCCACCAGCAAGTCCACCGACAAGGTTGAGATCGAGGTAGCGATTTTTCAAGGCGGTTGGGGGCTTGACTTTTTTCAACGAGCCGCACGTGAATACGAAAAACTACATCCCAATGTCAAGATTAGGCTATGGGGTAACCCTCGCATATGGGAACAGCTTCGGACTAGATTCGTTGCCGGCGATGTGCCTGACCTATGTTGGCCGGGTTGGGGAATGGACACGTGGGCTCTTGTATACGAAGGCAAGGTCATGGAGATGGACAGGTTCCTCGACGAAAAAGCCTACGGCCAGGACAAAAAATGGAAGGATACCTTTATCCCCCACCTACTCGAAAAGGGGCGTTACAAGGGGCACTACTACATA
>JAOAGX010000204.1 GCA_026415535.1 Armatimonadota bacterium
AGAACCTCCTGACAGATCGTCGAACGCGATTTCAGAAATCCGCGCCCTTCACAATAAAAGCAACGTTCACTCAATATGCGGCCCAGGCTTTCCCGCGTTCGTTTGCGGGTCATTTCCACCAGTCCCAGTGGACTGATGTGACAAATCTTGGTGCGCATCCGGTCCTTGTGAAGCTCCTTCTCAAGGGCGGCCACAACCTTCTGTCGATCCTTGGCGTTTGCCATATCTATGAAATCGATTACGATGATCCCACCAATGTCGCGCAGGCGGAGTTGGCGAGCAATCTCGACAACTGCCTCGAGGTTTGTTTTCAGAATTGTGTCCGAAAGGCTGGTCGAGCCGATGAACTTGCCTGTATTGACATCGATGGCTGTAAGGGCCTCGGTTGAGTCGAAAGTGACGTGTCCGCCGGACTTTAGCCACACTTTGCGTCGCAGCAGGTTCTCGATCTCGGGTTCTATCGCGTAGCGTTCGAATATCGGCTCCGGCTCATTGTAAAGGTGTAGTCTTGAGCGCATCTTGGGCGATATCAACTCGACAAGCTCGACTGCTTTTTCGTAATCGACGGGCGAATCTATGATCATTTTGCTAACGTCAGATCCGAACGCGTCTCTTATTGTCTTGTAGATTAGACTCAGGTCCTGATGAACCAAACCCGGCGCGGAGATTTTGGCTGCTTTCTCTTGTATCTGGCTCCACATTCTGAGTAGGAACTCAAGGTCTTGGCGCAGTTCGGTTTCGCCGCGGCCTTCGGCTTCGGTCCGCACTATGATTCCAAACCCAAGGGGCCTTATGTTTTCTCCGATTTTCCTGAGCCTTTCTCTCTCGCCTTCAGCTTCAATTTTTCTGGAGACGCCAATGTTGTCCGATTCTGGCATCAAGACCAGATAGCGACCCGGGAGCGATATTCTCGTGGATACGCGAGCTCCCTTGGTTCCTCTCGGGCCCTTTACGACCTGAACCAAAAGTTCTTGGTTGGGCTTGAGAACGTCTTTGATCCTCAAATGGCGTCCGGCTTCCTTGCGCGCTGTGGGAAACTCATCATCCATCTCCGGCAGTACATCGCCGACGTACAAAAATGCGTTTCGTTCCAAACCTATGTCAACGAAAGCCGCATCCATGCCTGAAAGGACGTTTGAAACCTTACACTTATATATGCTTCCGACTACCCGCTCCTCTCGCTCGATTAGTAGTTCAACAAGCTTGCCAGATTCAATAATTGCCACCCGCGACTCTCTCGTATCGACGTTTACAATAATCTCTTTGGACATACTTTATCACCTCCTTTCGTCATTGAGTTGTCGGTTATCGGCAGTCAGCTTTCAGTATCAGGCGTCGGCGGTGAACCGATTTCGTTGTCAGCCCAGGTATTGCGTTTGTCAATAAGTTGATGACCTCCGAAGGTTTAACGGTGAACTCGCGGTGGAGGATGACAATCTTGATTTTCGCTGTGCCGTCCATTGGGCCTGGAGTAACGTCAACTGACTCAATTCCGGGACGTATGTCTATTTTCCTACGCCGGCCGTCGGATTCGCGTTCGATTTCGATGCTTTCACGGCGCATAAGCTCTTCTGCTGTCTTCGAAAGACGCTCCGATAGATTTGGATGGTTTCCGATCACCTCTACCTCGAACTCCGACGCTCGAACAACAGGCCCTTTATTATCGGCTGGGAGCGTTTCTACCGATGTAACTGATAGTCCTTCCGGCAGCTTTTGGTTCAATGCGCGTGCAACATCGGTCGGTTGGGCAGGGCCAACCAGACGAAGCGTGAGAATCTCGCCATCTCCGGTTGCGCCGAGCGGTAGGGCGGACACGACGGACATTTTAACCCTCGGATTAAAACCCTGCGAGTATTCCACATTGATCCCGGCCATGCGTATCGCTCGTTCGAAAGCCCGAACTACGTCCAAATGGCCAAGCCAGCGAGCAGGTCCGGTCTTGCGGAAAACACAAACCAGTCGAGGACCTGGTAGCGAGGGTTTGCCGGCTGCGGCCTGAAGTGGAGACTTGCGAGTCTCGGTTTCCGTTTTCGTTTTCTTACCTGGTCGGCTTACTGGCCATTTACCGGTCCGCCGGCATTCAAGCCCGCATCCCAAGCAGTTGGCCCATCGGCAGTCCGGGGTGATTTCACCTCGTTCCGCCTTCGAGTTCTCGCGGGCGAGAAAATTCTTGGATACACCGAAGTCAATATGGTCCCAAGGAAGGGGTTCGTCTATTGGAATTTCTCGGTTTGCGAAGTAGGCAATGTCAATTCCGACGGTCTCAAATGCGGCTTCCCAACGGCTTGTGTTGAAACGGTCCTGTTCCAGATTGCTTCCACGACGCCACGCTTCGTATATAACTTGCGAGATACTCTTGTCTCCGCGAGCAAGTGCCGCTTCAACACGGCTGCAAGCGGGCTCGTGCCAGTTGAGCGTGATGCTTTTGCCCTTGAGAGTATATTTAAGTATCGATATCCTTCGGTTCAGCTCATCCGGCTCCACCATCCCGCGCCACTGAAAAGGTGTGTGCGGTTTTGGAACGAAGGGCGAAATCGTTATGTTGACGGCGAGCAGCTTGTTCCGTTTGTGGCCTACATCGACTACTTTCCTGACCAGATCTGCTATACCGCGGATGTCGTCATCGGTCTCCGTAGGAAGCCCTACCATGAAGTAAAGCTTGACTCGTCTCCAACCAGCCTCGACGGCTGCTTCCACCGCCTCAAGCAAATCCTCTTCCTTTACGTTCTTGTTGATAACGTCTCTTAGTATCTGGGTACCCGCTTCGGGCGCGAACGTAAGTCCGCTTTTTCTAACTCTTTGGATCTCTTCTGCCAGGTTTACGCACTCAGCATCGGCGCGCAGGCTCGGCAAAGACACTCCGACCTTCATCGGCTCGAACTGATCTATCAATTCGCTTACAAGTTCGGCGATGCCGGAGTAATCGGCACTGGAAAGAGAGGTCAGCGCGATTTCTTCGTAACCCGAATTTTCAATAAGCGTCGCCGCTTG
Organism: Armatimonadota bacterium; assembly: GCA_026415535.1. Lineage (GTDB taxonomy): Bacteria > Armatimonadota > UBA5829 > UBA5829 > UBA5829 > CALJES01. The sequence goes on from JAOAGX010000204.1 coordinate 2,992, forward strand.
TGAACAAAGCTTCTTCAACGAGCGTTCTCTGACTGGCCTGGTGATCATTCCGGCTTGGCAGAATCGGCACCCTCTGGTACAACCTCTCATTATCTCGAGTGCGACCCGATCGTGAACAATCTCAATGTTTGGCACAATTAGTGTGTTTGGAAACGGCGCACTCTCCAGATCTTGCACTCTCCTGGCGCGAATTTTCTTGCCGGACCAAAGCGACGGCACGTACACGCCGTCGATCTCAGCCAAACTCCGGAGCAATTCTAGTCTTAGCTTGGTCTCTCTTCGTGGGACAGAGTGTAGCTCAGACAGGCGAGTTTTCTCTCGACAGTGCGCAGCGATTGTTTTGACGGCGTTGACCATTTCCGTTACGACCTCTTCCCCGTCACCGATTACGAATGCATCAATGAATTCCGCCATCGGCTCAGGGTTTGTAACGCAGTGTCCGCCAGCAATTACAATCGGGTCATTGTCTGAGCGCTCGCATGAGCGCACGGGAATACCGGCAAGGTCGAGCATGTTGAGGGCGGTTGTATAGCTGAGCTCGTAGGCGAGCGAAAACCCAACGAGGTCGAAGTCCCTCACCGGGAGCGAGGACTCTAGCGAGAAAAGAGGTATACGTTCGCGCCGCATCTCGGCTTCCATGTCCGATGCGGGCGCAAAAACACGTTCAGCAGCAACCCCATCCATTGAGTTGAGGACATGGTACAGTATCCTCAACCCGAGGTTGGACATGCCGATTTCGTATACGTCTGGAAAGGCAAGCGCTATTCTTATGCTTGCGTTTTCGGCGGTCTTTCGAACTGAGTTCAGTTCGCCGCCAACATATCTCGCGGGTCTCGCCACTCGGGGGAGGACTTCCTCGATCCGTCCCCGCAAGTTCGACTCCCCAAACTTGTATTGCATCTCCCACCGATACGGCCTAACAGGCCGCATCGGTGGGAGGCCGACGACCTTATGTCGGCCCAGCGACGTTTCCATTATATCATCGACGTCTCAAAATTGCCAAACGATGTAGCCTTATTAGATTGTTGCGATAAAGGCGTTTTTAGAAAGCCGGAAGATTCTTCGCTGCGCTCAGAATGACGAGGGAGGTTCGGAATGACGGTGGCGACGAGATTCTTCACTGCGCTCAGAATGACGCAACCTTCAGTTGTTTAGTTACCTGTTTCACAAAGCAGCGATATCTAACTGTTGGGGGCATGACACCCCGAACGTAGGTATCGCGAGCATACTACCTGTTTTCGAGGATAGTGAGGGTTAGCGGCGGCGCACCTCCGCAACGATGAAGCCGGGGTATAAGACACCCCGGCCAATCTGAGACTTTATATAAAATATTCTAGAGTGATTTAATGTGTGCTGGACGCCTACTGCAACCGCCTTATGATTGCATCAGCGACTTGTGAAGTTCCGACGGCCGTCGGGTCGTCCCGATTCGGCTTCATATCATAGGTGACGTCTCTACCTTCGGCTATCACCGCCGCTACAGCGGATTCCAGGCGATCGGCCGCCTCGTTTTCGCCGATATGTTTAAGCATTAGCATCCCTGAGAGGATCATAGCGATAGGGTTGAC
>JAOAGX010000205.1 GCA_026415535.1 Armatimonadota bacterium
GTACCAGGTGCTATGCACTTCCGTGTCGATCCAGTGCGCGAGAGGCAGATTATGACCCAACTCCGACGCACACTTTCAGGTTTGGCGTGCCCGACCTATGTAATCGACGCACCCAACGGCAGTGGTAAGATACCGGTCCCATTGGAGTTCTGGGAAGCCGACATAACGAGCTACACGGATTTCGACGGCAAACGACATGTCAACGATTGAGGTTATTATGACTGATCGTCTTCCTATCGAGTCCGTTCACATATGTTGACCGCGATTCAGACGGCACATTAGTCATCCCTAGTGGCAACGATGAATCCTACTTATGAGTTCCGAGATTCTTCGCCTTACTCAGAATGACGGGAGAGGTAACGCTGAGATTCTTCGCTGCGCTCAGAATGACAGAGAAGATGAAGAATGGCGGGGAAGGTGAGGAATGGCCGGAGTCAGAGGCTGTTCGTATCGAACTAAGCCATTATAAAACAGAAAGGAACAAACCGGAGCTATGCTGAAACTCTATCAAGCCGAATGGTGCCCCTACTGCGCGAGAGTGCGAGCCAAAATGACGGAACTTGGTATCGATTACATCTGCATTAACGTCCCTCGCAACAAGGCCGATCGCAAAGAGCTTATCGAGATTTCCGGCCAGAGCGGGATCCCGACACTTATTTGCGAAGACGGTACCTTGATCTGCGACGACGATGACGCGATCATAGAATATCTGGAAAAGCATTACAAGAACTAACAGGTAAACGTAGCTAGATCTACTCTTGCCTATATCGCTAGCAACATTCGCAAATTCCGGCGCCTTGGCTCAAAGTTGTCGATCGTGAAATACTGTGCTCGTGGAAAGTTATTAGCACATCTACAGCCACATAGCAAATACTTGCCACATTGGGCACTGCTTTACGATATAACCCCGCCCAGAATTGCACGGATTCCGTTGTCCACAATCAAGCATAGGCACGGAACAACTACATTAGGCCTTGAATAGGCCTCATACACTAGGGTGGAGGGTGCCCAATGAAGCGATTCACCATTGCTGCTCTGATACTTTTTGCTTTAGGCTCGTGTGCAACGCACGGCGATCCTGTCAAGCTTGCCTACAAATTCGTCAAAGGCGATCTAGACAAGTACAGGGTCAATATGACCATTAACATGACGATGCCTGGTCTTGTTCCAGGTGGAGGTGTTGTAAAGCCGATCTCCTTGGGTATGGAAATGGTCGCGCACCAGCGCACGCTTTCCGTACTGCCGGACGGCTCTGCAAGGATCAAGGTAACTTACTCCGCTACAAAGATAAAGACTATTAACCTGCCAAAAGTAAAACAAGCTCTTATACCTAAGCAAACCTTTTCGGTTGTGATGAAGATAGCCCCTGACGGCCGCGTGCTTGGGATTGAGAGAGTGGAAAAGGCATTGGCCGCCGTTGGCCTAAGAAACTTCGACGTAAGCCGGCTCACCAACCTGATGGGACAATATGCCTTACTGCCTTCCGAGCCAATCGACGTAGGAGCGAATTGGAAGCAGAACATGCCTTTGCCCTTTGGCATCGGAGACATGACTATAGACTCGGTCCTCGAATCCTACGGCAAACAGATATGGTCGCTTACGTCAGCCGCGATCAACCAGAAATTCAGCGCACACATAGATCTTGGACAAATAGGAAACGCGATTGCCGATCTAGCACCTGTCGACACCAGAAAACGACGGATGCTTTCTCAGCTTTCAGGTGGACTAGATTTGAATGGCACGACGACCTTCTACTTTTCCCCAGCGATCGGCAAGTTATTGAAGGGCAGCGGACAGGCTTGGGCGGCGATCACATTTGGCATGCCGCCCGAAGTCGTCAAACATGGGGCTCCGCCGGAAATTGCAATAGCTATGGACATAAGGATGACAATCTCGCGATTTAACTGAGGCCGTCTCGGATTTGCCTGCGCTATCGGCCTATCAGCCCCATTTGCTTTAGCAAGAACTCGACCGCGTTTACATAGGCATTAGTCTTGTCCGCAGGAGCTTGTTTGTCGCTGCTTGCGAGATGTGACTCAAACTTAACCCCCACCTCCTCGGCCTTTTTCCTGATCACTTCCACGTGCTTGGGGTGGCTGAGCATATGAGTGCGGTCTTTTGGTTCGCCGTCCGGCAGACTGCAATACATGTAAATAGGCGGATCGTCCGATGTGAGCAGCCCTACCATACTGCAGTCGGCCAGTATTTTTCTGCCGTCTTCACTTTCGAGATCAGCCCTGGATTTGAAGTGGTAGAGCCTAAAATCCTCGTCTGGATGTTCACGGAAACGCAGGTCGAAAGGATGGATTAACCTATCCCACTCGATCACGTTAAAGGTTGCCTGCCCATCGAGACAGGCAGCAGCAGAGACCCGACTAGACTGCCTTAGAACCAAGTCTTCTGAGCCGACATCCGCAAGATCTGGGTGAGTCGCCAGCCACAGCGAAGCACCACCGCCAAAAGCATATCCGAAACATCCGATTCGTCTCGGATCTACATTGAACCTAGCAGCTTCCAATCTCATGAACTGAACGGCGCGCGCCGTATCGCGTAGAATGTCCTGAATCGGAGCATCTTTGAGAAGTCGATAATTGATGGAGACCACCGAAGCACCTGCGTCGAGCGCTCTTTTTAACGCGGCTGGCGGTATCATCATCTTGTCTCCGTCAATGAACTCGGTACCGGGAATAAAAACCAGTAGTGGCGTAGGTTTATCAGACTTAGCCCGCCAAAAATCAAGCACTTGCCGTTCGTGTGGACCATACTTCACATCACGTTCCTCAGGCCCCGATATCGACTCACCGCCCTTAGGCTCGCCCGTTTCGGTCACGGACTTGGATTCAATTATTACAACCTTACCATCACCATCAGAATCCAGTGACTTGAAAAGCTTGGGGTCCAGCTCGTCAGCAGTGAGAACACCATCGCCGTTCTTGTCGAACTTCTTGAATACGTCCGGCACTTGAGCAAGCACCGCGCAGATACTCACCCAAACAAGCACGAAGACCAACAAAACGGTCGCAGCGTACAACCGCGTTCTCACGAAATAATGCCTCCTTTATCCGGATATAGATTCCCTCTCTTAGAGATACCACGTTTGACCTGCCAGTGTTCCACTAACAAACAACCGTTTTGACGCTAAAGTGGCCCGACACAAACGCTAAGAACTGACAAAGGCTGCCACGACAAGCCGCTTCTGTCGCGACAGCCCTTCAAATCACGTAAGGCATACACACTAGAGAAAATTGCCGACACGCTGAACCATTCGCCGCGTATAAAGTCTTGTTGGTGGTTGCATCAAATGAAAGCGCTGCGAATAATCCACATATCGGAAGTCACTCAGTCGCCTACTCTTGCACCTTCACCCAGGTCTCTGTCTCAACCGACTTCTCAACCGCCTCCAGCACTGCTTGACACTTGAGACCATCGTAGAAGTTGGGAGCAGGACTCTTCTTCGCTGCAATGCCGTTCATAAGCAGGTAGATCTGGTGCACAAAAGTGTGTTGCCAACCAATGATGTGACCTGCAGGCCACCAACCTCGCATGTAAGGATGAACCGCGTCTGTCACAAGAATAGTCTTCCAACCCTGCTGGCCCGCTTTGTCCTTGGCATTATAGTATTCCAGCTCGTTCAGCCTTTCCAGATTGAAGCGAATGGATCCGTTGCTACCGTTGATTTCGAAGCGGTTGCCATTGCGGTTGCCCCCAGCAAATCGAGTCGCCTCGAACGTCCCTATCGCACCGTTTTGGAACTTCGCCAAGAAGAGAGTAGCATCATCAACGGTTACGTCCCCCATCTTATCCGAAGCCTTCGCTCCCAGACCGCCAGTAGTCTGAGCCAATTCGGGGCGCTTTTTGATAAATGTCTTCATCAGGCCGCATACAGATTCGAACTCGCCCAGCAGATAACGAGCCAGATCGATAATGTGCGCGTTGAGATCTCCGTGTGCCCCCGACCCAGCCAATTCCTTCTTCAACCGCCAAACCAACGGGAAATTTGGATCCATAATCCAGTCCTGAAGATAAACCGCGCGCCAATGATAAGGCGTTCCTATTGCGCCCTTATCGATCATCTGCTTCGCAAGTTCGACGGCCGGAACGCGGCGGTAATTAAAATTGATCATGTGAACTACGCCCGCCTTTTCGACCGCCTTGATCATCTCCTTGCACTCGGCAACGCTCATTGCCATCGGCTTCTCACAAAAGACGTGTTTGCCGTTCTCGGCTGCTGCAACCGCAATTTCCTTGTGGAGGTTGTTGCCAGTGCAAATATCAACAAGATGGATGTCCTTGGCTGTTACGACCTTTTCATACCCCTCGCTTGCTCGCTCCCAGCCGAACACCGCACGCGCCGCTTCGGCTTCTGTCTGCGTAATGGCCGCAATCTCCTTCATAACCGGCACGCATTTTACATCAGGGAACGCAAAAGCCACGTCGCGATAGCCCACACTGTGCGCCTTGCCCATAAACGCAGCGCCTACCATACCTACATTGATCTTCTTTGCCACGCTTGTTCCTCCCATTC
>JAOAGX010000206.1 GCA_026415535.1 Armatimonadota bacterium
GAAGGTCGAGACGGTTACCTAGGCATTGCCCTGAACCTAGTAAAGTTTCACGGCAAATATTTTCCTGCTATAAGGGTACTACTAGGCAGGACGGTACTGGCCGACACATTGGAAAATGCGATTTCTCTTTCTCGCAAGCTGAGTGGGTGGAGCAGGATTGTCACCCTGGATGGCGAGATGATAGTGACGAGCGGCCCGCTGACCGCCGGACCTATCAAAGGCAAAGACTCGGGACTGCTTTCCCGAAAACAGCACATCGAGGCGCTGCAGGCAGAGATCAAGGAACTCACCAGAGAAGAACAGTCACTGGTGTCCGATCTCACAAAGTGCGAATCGTACTTGGCCGAGGTCATTTCGGAAATCGAAGCTCGTAGAAAGGCTCTCGAAGCCGAAAAGCTTGCACTCGCAGAAGAGCAAAAGTTGGCTGATTTTTCGGCGAACGAGGTTACCCGCTTTTACGAGCAGCTCGAATCGGCGCGTCGTGAACGCGATGAAGCGGAGACGCTCCGCGAAAACGAGCTGTCCAACGCAACTCGCCTCGAAGAAGAGCTCTCTGCTGCCGGACTAGTAGACGAAGACCTTGACAAGAGCGTATCCGGAGCAGAACAAGACATTGAGGTTATTCAGGCTCGCCTTACTGCAGGGCGAGAAGAACTAATGAAGCTCAATGTTGAGCTTGCAGCTTGCGTCGAGCGCAATTCTGCCTTGCGTGCTGAGTTACAGCGCGCTAAAGCAGAGGTCGATAATATTGAAACAGCTATTAAATCGCGTCGGGCAGAACACAGTCGCGCTGCAGAAGAAATCGAGTCGATACTTGCGGAGCGAGGGACGGTCGATGACGAGCTTAGAAAACAACGCGAGCTTTTATGCGCCGCCGACACCCATCTGGGCGAACTGTTAACCGCCCGCAACCAAACCACGGCCCGCTTAAGTGAGATTGATGGCCGTGTCAAAGAACTCTCGGCGGCCAGAACCCAAGCCGCGACCGAAGCACACGAAGCCGACGTAAAGCAAGCTCGGCTTGAGGTTCAGATCAGCCAGATCACCGACCGCTTGCTTCAGGAATATGAACTCGGCTATGAGCAGGCAATGGAATGGCCGGAAGAGGAAATCGAAATCGAGCGCGGTGCAGCAACCGAAGTCGTTCGCCTCAGGCGTGAGATTAAAGAAATGGGACCGGTCAACACCGGCGCTATCGAGGAATATGAGCGCGTTAAAGAGCGCTGGGACTTCCTGACAGCGCAACGTACCGACCTAGAAAGCGCCAAGACGCAGATCAACGAGGCAATCCGCGAGATCGACGCGAACACGCGCGGCCTTTTCATGCAGACTTTCAACACTGCAGCCTCGAACTTCGATGTTATGTTCAAACGGTTATTCGGAGGTGGGACAACCCGTCTGGCTCTAACCAACCCGAACGATGTTTTGGAAACCGGTGTGGAGGTGGTGGTCCAACCTCCGGGAAAGAAAATGCAAGATATGGCGCTTCTTTCCGGCGGCGAAAGGGCGCTAACGGCAACAGCGCTTATCTTCGCTCTTCTAATGGTAAAGCCAAGTCCTTTTGTCCTTTTAGACGAGGTAGACGCTCCGTTAGATGAGAACAATGTTGAACGATTCGCTGAGGTCCTCAAAGAGTTCGCGCGTCAGTCGCAGTTTGTAGTAATCACGCACAACCGGGCCACGATGGAGGCCGCCGATAGCCTCTACGGAGTAACCATGCAAGAGCCCGGGGTGAGCAAGGTCATATCAGTGCGGTTGGCCGCCGAAGGTCCAGTCGAAAAAGAAGTCGCGACAATTTCAAGTATAGGTTTGACAACGCGTTCGGAGCAGCAGTCTGAATAGAAGCAACTATTAACAACACAGCGCAGAATAATCTGTACCTCGAGGCGGTTAGCGAGAAGGGCGTTTTCGGCGATTCTAATGCTTGATAGAAGAGCATCGAATCGCCGAAAACAACGTGTCTACGTTTTGTAGCAACAGTCTTGTATCCCCAAAGCCGGAACAAACGGCGGTTCTTCTTACGCGTCGGCCACAAACTGGGCCACCATATCTCCGACCTCGCTTGTCGAGTAACCCATCTTGCCTGCACTTAGGCTTTTCAGTTTAGTGCCGGTCACGTGAGCAATGGCTCTGTCTACCAGATCGGCCGCTTGCTCCTCACCCAGCACTTCCAACATCATCTGCAGGGCACCAATTGCAGCAAGCGGGTTGATGACATTCATACCAGTGTATTTGGGAGCAGAACCTCCGATGGGCTCAAACATCGAAACGCCCTGCGGATTGATGTTGCCCCCGGCAGCTATCCCCATCCCGCCTTGGGTCATCGCTCCAAGGTCGGTTATGATGTCGCCGAACATGTTGTCCGTCACGATTACGTCGAACCACTCGGGATTCTTAACCATCCACATTGTAGTTGCGTCGACGTGTGCGTAGTCCGTCTTGATGTCCGGATACTCTTTGGCAACCTCGTTGAATGTGCGCTCCCATAGGTCAAACGCATAGGTCAAGACGTTGGTCTTTCCTACAAGGGTCAGCTTCTTCTGTCGATTCCGCTTGCGACAGTATTCAAATGCATATCGAACACAGCGCTCAACACCTTTGCGCGTGTTTATTGACAATTGGGTGGCTACTTCGTCTGGTGTACCCTTCTTCAAGAACCCTCCGGCGCCAGAGTAGAGCCCCTCGGTGTTTTCGCGAACCACGACATAGTTGATGTCCTCTGGGCCTTTGTCCTTTAGGGGTGTCTCGACGCCCGGATACAGTTTAACAGGCCTCAAGTTGATGTATTGGTCCAAACCAAATCTAAGCGCAAGAAGAATTCCCTTTTCCAAAATCCCGGGCTTCACATCCGGATGGCCTATCGCTCCAAGGTAAATAGCGTCAAACTGTCTCATCTCATCAATGGCCGACTCCGGCAGCACCTCTCCGGTTGCCAAGTATCGATCGCCGCCCCAGTCGTAGTGGACCGTCTCGTATTTGAAACCTACCTTGCGGCTGACAGCTTCAAGAACCTTTAACCCCTCTCTAACAACCTCTGGTCCTGTTCCGTCGCCTGGAATAACAGCTATCTTGTACATACTTTCCTCCACTAACAAGCTAAAAAGCATTTTCCCATAGATCGATTACGAACGCCATCCTGAGCAAGCAAAGGCCCTAGGTGTGAAATCGAAATTTCTCGCTCCGCTCAGAATAACAACGTATTATGGGAATGCGTATTTAGGTTGTTGCGATAAGCTCCGTTTTCTGCGACCCTCCTGCTTAGTTCAGCAACATCGAACCGTAAAAACACCTTTTTGGGATTTTATCGCAACAGCCCTGTATTTGAGGACAGAAAATGATAAGCGCAAAGCTTATCACCCCGCCCTTTTCAGTTTCTCCCGATCGTCGGAGGAATCCTCCCAAACGCTTTACAAAGAAGAGCGATTCGATATATGATCATTGCGCAAGTCTTTGTGAGTTGGAACATTCGCAGGTCGTAACCGAGATTCGCACATGAAACCTGGTCTCGCAACCATCGCTCTAAGACGTTATGACGTTTTTCACGCTATTGACCTCGCCGCTCAAGCAGGCTTCGCCGGGGTAGAAATATGGGGAAAACCCCCACACATGCCGGAAGAATTTGACGAGGAACACACGCTGAGAATCAGAGATCGTGTTCGCACAAAAGGACTGAAAATTAGCATGTTTGGCTCATACGTGCGTCCCGGGCTACCGGATTTTGAGCAGAAAGCCGCCGACTCGATTAGAATATCGAAAATATTAGATGCTCGAATTATACGTATCTGGGCCGGCAACAAGGAACCCCAAGAAGCTGAGGAAGACTTTTGGAAAGAAACAGCCAAATCACTTCGCGATTACGCTTTGCAAGCTCAAGACCAAAACATCACCCTTGCAATGGAAATGCACAGCAGAACTCTCTGCGCCACCGCAGAGGGCTGCCTGAGAATACTCGAAATGTGTGGAGTGCCAAACCTGAAGCTCAACTATCAGGTCTTTGACTTTCGCAATCCGGACCTTGAACGAATAATAGGCATGATCGGGCCTTATGTAGTCAACGTTCACGCTCAGAACTATCGTCCGTCGTTGAGCGAAACAGACAAATTAGAGCTTTGCCTAATAGAAGAAGGTTTGGTTGATTACGACAAAGTATTGTCACTGCTTGACGGGCATGGGTTCGATGGCTTCGTAGAAGTCGAATTTCTCAAGGGCGAGTATGATAGCGAGGAAGCCATGCTCGATTCGTTAAAACAAGACGCCGATTACCTCAAGAAACTAACCTCGAAGTACGGTCGGCGCGACGAAGGTCAAACATCATCACTAGACAAAACGAAGAATTAGCGCCTCCTAAGGCCGAAAGACAAGATTGAGAATATGGGATTCGGTATGTTCTCAATTAGAAGCAATGCAAGACGGCGAAGCCTTTGTAACGGGCTTTTGTTTTGCTCCCCGGCTATTCTAGGACTGGCTATTTTCACTCTGTACCCAGTGCTTGCCTCGCTCTATTACAGCT
>JAOAGX010000207.1 GCA_026415535.1 Armatimonadota bacterium
GCAATGACACTGGTCAAACAGAACTACCTCAGCGTCCGCCAACGTCGGGTTGGAATTGCCGTGACAGGAATATTGCTTGTACTGACTGGGGTTTGGATCTACTTTGATCGCGACAAATGTCCCACATATCCACCAGTGCCTGCCGAATACATGCCGCTTTTGGCGGAACATGTTCGAGTTGAGTCAGCTCTTCCTTTGAAACCCGCCGAAGACAGCTGCGGATATTCCGTTTCGATACTCGGCGAGGGCTTTGTCGACGGCCGCAGGGCACAAGTTGTAATCGTTAGATCCGGTTCTAAGGATCGTCCTTGGCGGCAGTTCTGGATTGATCCTCTGACAAACCAAGTAATGGCGGTACGCAATTGGAACAGCGCTAATAGGCCTAGGCTAAGCGCTCATGACTTTGGTAAAGCGCTTCGTCGGACCGTTTGGGGCGCGGATATTCAGCGCCGCTTTGTTTCCGAAAACCTGGCAAATAATCGCTTAGACGAGACGCCGAAGCAGCGTTTACCTAGCTATCTGCCGGATGGTTTCGAATTGGTTGGCCTTCGGCGCTGTCCTGACGGTTGGTTGCAAATGATTTTTTCGGACGGGCTTTACGCGATGAGTCTGTTTGAGAGGTTTCTTGTCGGGACAAGTCGGGAACATAACCGTGAAATTGTCGTATATTGTTGGGAGGGCGGTTTGCTTGCGCGGGAATTACGATCAGGCAAAGAACTGGTAATTGTAGCTGACTTGCCTAGGGAAGAGCTGGAAAAAGTAGTCCAATCATTTTAGATTCCCAGTGTTTTGGCAACAAGATTACCGGGATACTTAGTATTATTTGCTATGTCGTTATTCTGAGTGCAGCTAAGAATCTCGGCGCCGTGTTTAGATCATTCACTTTGCTCAGGACCCATTTTCAGTAACGCGTTCGCAATGAAGTATTTGCAGTGATGCATAGACAATAGTGCACCGATAGTGAATACACGTTAGTCGCGCTGAGGACGGGTCAAGTCCGACGTTGGATATAGAAAGCCGATTTCAAAGAGACGGAGGATCATCAGTTGACCATTCAGGATGAAGCGCTGGCTGGCATGGTCAGAAATGCGCTTGTTCAGGACAAGCGTATAGGCGGCCAAGCTATAGCCGTGCGCGTGGCCAATGGAGAGGTGTTTCTTAAGGGGGTGGTTGACGACCCCGAGATGGTCGAGCTGGCTGTTATGGTCACCCGCGGCATACCGGGTGTTCGCTACGTCAGCGTGGACGAACTGAGGGTGAGAGAGGTGTCGGAATGAGTTATGGCAGCTTTACTGAGGACGGCCGGGAATATGTAATAAAACGTCCCGACACCCCGCGGCCTTGGGTTAACTACCTCACTAACGGAAGATACTGCGCCATTTGTTCGCAGACTGGTGGGGGATATTCATTCTATGAGACTTCAGGCTATAACCGTATCACACGCGAGTATCCGCAAACTGTGGTGTTCCAGGACCGTCCAGGGCGTTATGTCTATCTGAGAGATGCTGAGACGGGAGATTTCTGGAGTGCCAACTGGCAGCCTGTTATGGGTGAGAAGTCTGGTTTTGAGGCGCGTCACGGTATTGGTTACACTGTGGTCTCCTACTCGCGTAATGGGATCGATAGCTCCATTACCTATTACGTGCCACCTCGAGATGACGTCGAGGTTTGGATGGTTCGACTCAAGAACACCTCGGACAAGCCAAGGAGAATACAGGCATTCCCATTTGTCAAGTGGGACCTAGCAAACTACGCTTACAACGCGGTCGAGGCAAGTTTCTCGGTTCTTTTCAACGAAGCTACGTTTGAAGATGGCATCATATTCGTGACCACACGTTTCTGGAACATCACTACAGGTGGAGTTGGCAATCCCAACGCTCGGTGGGACAAGTGGGCGTTCATGACATCAAGCGCACCAATAAGTGCATTTGATTGTCTCGAGGAAGAGTTCACGGGCATGTATCGGAGCTGCCGCGATCCGAAGGCTGTTTGCGACGGACAACTAACCAACAGCCAGGGCCAGGGTAGGGATATAGTAGCCGCGCTTCAGCATGACCTAGAATTTGCGCCAGGTGAGGAGAAGAGGTTTGTTGTATTAGTTGGGGCCGTATTTCGCAAGGAAGATGCCAACGCCCTCAAGCGTCGCTATGATACCTGGGACGAAGCCGAGCGCGGACTTGCTGAGCTCTATGGCTATTGGGAAAGCTACCTGAGCCGATCCACCTGCCAGACGCCGAGCCGCGAGTTCGATATTGCGTTCAACATTTGGAACAAGTATCAGGCGTGGGTGACTTCACGTTGGAGCCGGATGGATTCCTACTACGTTGGCGGCGGCTCGATAATAGGGTTCCGTGATAGCTGGCAAGACATGTTGGCAATTCTTCCGAACGATCCAGATTGGGCAAAGGAGCGCGTGATCTATTTGCTCGAGCATCAGTTCCCCGATGGAAGCACGCTGCACAACTGGGACCCTCTTACGAACATCGGTGTCAAGACCGGCCACTCGGATGATCCCATGTGGCTTGTCCTTGGCGTGATTGAATACTTGAAGGAAACAGGTGACCTGGTCTTTCTTGACGAGGCCGTTAGATACTACGATAGCGGTTCCGAGACTGTTCGCCAACATGTTTTACGCGCCATTGATTACACTCTTGCACACATGAGCGATCGGGGCATTCCGCTCATCATGGCAGCCGACTGGAACGACGGTCTTGATTACGTTGGCAGGCAGGGGCGTGGTGAGACCGCTATGGTTGCTGCACATCTGGCGTGGATGCTCAGAGAGGTTGCGGCTCTGATGTGGTTCGTCGGCAGCGATGCACTGGCGCAGAAATACGTCGAGGAGCGTGACAAACTGATTCGGAATATCAACCAGTATCTTTGGGATGGCGATTGGTACATCCGCGGGACTCGTGACGACGGCGAGGCGTTTGGCTCATCTCGAAATATCGAGGGCAGGATATATCTAAACGCACAATCTTGGATGGTGATAGCTGGTGCTGCTCCTCGAAATCGTGCCATCCGCTGTATGAACTCGGTCAAGAAACACCTAGACACTCCTTATGGTCCTGCTCTCCTTCTGCCGGCTTATCGGGAGCCTGATCCGAAGATTGGGATCATCACACGTTTCGCGCCCGGCGTCAAAGAAAACGGCACAATCTTCTGCCATCCTACCTGCTGGGCAATCATGGCCGAATGCATTCTCGGTCGAGGACAAGAGGCGTTTGATTACTGGAAGAAGGTGTCCTTTATTCATCGCGGCAAAGAACCGGACATTTACAAAGCCGAGCCCTACGTTTTCAGCGAATACGTACACGGGCCCGACTCGAAGTACTTCGGACAGGGAGAGTTTAGTTGGATGACGGGCACCGCTGCGTGGATGTGGAAGGTGTGTCTTGACTGGATTCTTGGAGTCCGTGCTGAGATCCGAGGTTTGTTGATCGACCCGTGCATTCCGCCGGACTGGGAGGGCTACCGTGTCAGCCGACGATTCCGTAGGTCGACCTACGAAATCGAGGTTAAAAATCCCGATCACGTTTGTCAGGGTGTCAGGGAGATCAGAGTGGACGGCGAGAAGCACGATTCGCACCTGCTTCCGGTTTTTCCGCCTGGCGAGACGCACCATATCGAGGTCGTAATGGGCGAGCCTGCCGGAAGCGGCATTGAATCGCCTCAAGAATTGATGGCAGAGAAGTCGCTTTGACAGATAAAATAAGGAGACTCGCAATACCGATCCGGCAAATTGGCGGATATTACAGCACTATACGAATTAGATTACGCGACTGCTGAGAAAATTCGATCCTACAAGTTGCTGAACACGGTTTTTTCTTCCAGGTTCATAGGGGACACCTTTGCATATGCCTTGAGCGTTTGGCCGTCAAAGTCAGTGGAGTAGCGACCGAGGATCAAGCGCGAGTTTTATGGGTTGATGGCGTAGAGGCTTTAACTTTCAAAGTCTTATCCTCCTGCGTTCAGACCCACCTTTCGTATATTTCCTCAAGCCCATCTTTCCCGTTTTCACGCACGGGCGAGAACGATATGATCGTCACAGTATCCAGTGGTGTAACCATTCGGTCGTAGATTCGCGATAGGAGCGTCATCACGTCTTCAGGACTACGAAATTCGAGGTTTTCCTTTTCGACTTCTCGTTGGGTAAGCTCTCCAACTTTCTTGACTGTGACGTCGTCAATGATTGCGGTGAAAAGCTTCTGACGCACCTGATAACGTCGACCGACCGTGATCCATACGATCTGACCGCTACGATACTTGTCTGATTTGTCGCCAAGTCTGATTGTGGCTCCCTTGCGACCACGCATCAGAGCGTCGGCATAAAGCTCTGGGTAGAAGTTTAGGGCAAACATCCGCGTTCCTATCAATCGATGGAGCATTATAAAACGGCCACAGCAAACTGTCAAGATACCGAACCTTACGGTGTAGCGTACCCTGTTGTGTGCAAAATCTTGCTGAGTTAGGTAAGGCGCATCCCTATTT
>JAOAGX010000208.1 GCA_026415535.1 Armatimonadota bacterium
ACCGTGGACCGTAGTAAGCACCCTGCTAGGACAAATAACCGGATCGGCCGCAGTAGCAAGTACGATCGTAAACTTGACTGGATCAATAGTAATTAGCTCCCTAGTAACCGGAGCACTAACATTTGCCATCTCCGAGCGCTATCTTGAAAGGCAGACGTCAATCGCGGGATCTTATCGAAGTATTCTGGGCGCTCGGGTTTTCTGGCCGCTATTGGGCGCGATGATTGTTAAGACTGTCGTACTTGTCGCACCATTTTTAGCAACGATTTTCGCAGGAGTGTTTCTTACGGCATTCTTAGGAGGAGCCGCAGGAGCATCTTGGGCAGTAATCGCGTTTCTTTCTATAGTAAGTATGGTCCCTGGAATTGTTCTATTAGCGTACTTAGCCGCTCGACTCGCACTGGTCGAACCGGCTGTAGTGTTGGAGCAATCCGGAGCGAGCACTGCAATCGCACGGAGTTGGAATCTCTTGCGAGGCAGCGTAGCGAAGGCGTTCTGGTTACTCGTTCTGGTTATGACCGTAACCCTACTGGTCTACCTAGCCATTGCCGGCCCGACGCAGATTGCGATAACAATGAAACTGGCCGCAAAGGAAGAAATCAGCCGCTCGCTACTAGCGATTCATACGGTGCTTACAACACTGGTACAAACCCTGGTCGCGCCGTGGATGTCGATCGCAGCGATACTGCTCTACTACGATCAGCGCATTCGCAAAGAAGGTTTCGATCTTGAACTGCTTGCTCGAGAACTTGATAAGAAAACCCGCGCGTTCCAGGATAGAGGCGCGACCTCACTACCGCAGGAACAGACTCCGCAGGATAACAACCAATGATAAGTTCTCCGAGTTCCGACCATTTCGCAATTCCGCACGCACAGTTGCCACATCCTGAACACGTACGGCGAGAGCTAGCAGATATTCTGTCTCAACCGGAATACAACCGTACCTACAGTTCCGACGCCGTCGACAAATCGTGGGAATGGATACTCGACTTGTTAGCTCGAATTTCGAAATGGATAGGAAAGTTGTTCGGATTTGAGACGGAAGGTGCGGGACGAGTTATGTCGATTATATTCGCCTCTCTTGTGATTCTGGTATTCCTTGCACTTATAACCCTGCTAATCAGGAGATTGACTAACCGAATCCTACTCAGAGAAAACGACGTAGAAATTCACCAACCCGCACATTTTGAGCTTCCTTCTGCTGAATTGCTCCTCATACAGGCGGAGCAATTTGCCACTCGGGGCGACTGCCGCAACGCGTTTAGATCGGCGTACCTTGCCCTGATCTCGCGACTCGACGAGGCCGGCGTGCTACGCTTCGAACAATCGCGAACAAACTGGGAATACATTAGCGAACTCACTGAGCGCGGCTGGCAACGAGTAAGCGAGATCCTACGACCCTTGACTCTGGCTTTCGACCGCAAGATTTATGGTCGCGAGTCGTGCGACATTAACGACTATCGTGCCGTCATAGAAGCACATAACTCCGTATCGAATGAGGTGGCGACGTGAGGTATAAGTCGGACACCTGGATATTCGCCGCCATACTCATCATTCTCCTAGCCGGCGGCTACCTTGCCACCGCGCCGCGCGGAAGCGAGGAAAATATGGACTCCACCACTTGGAACCCAGATCCGAACGGTGTCAGAGCGTTTTACACTCTGCTCGGAGAGAGGCTGGGTTATCGAGTTGCTCGATTGCGTAAGCCATACGACCGGATACCGCAGTATGCACGAATGTTGATAGTAGTCCAACCGACACGCGATTCTCAGCAGAGCATGACGGAAAAATTGATCGACAACGAGTCAATCGGAAATCGAATAAGTAGGTCGGAAATTTCAGCATTAACTGAATGGATCCGCAGTGGCGGAACAGCACTGTTCTTTTCCGACAACCTGAAAGGCGTGCCGAGTGAATTTCGAACAACAAAACGAATCGGCCGCGGCAATGTCTACGCATTTGATTCCCGGAAGCCGATTACCAACCAAGGCATGCGCGACTACCGGAACGCACTCAGGATTCTTCGCATTATCGACCTTCACGCGGGAAAGAACGGACTGATCCTGTTCGACGAATATCACCACGGTTTTACCGAGTCTAGACCTCTTGTAAGCTACGTCAGCCGACAGGCGTGGATCGCAGTCGGAATACTAATGGTAGCCAGCCTGGTACTTTGTCACACTCGTGGTAAACGTTTCGGCGCTGTGCGTAAACTGCCCGACTCGAAAAGAATAAGACTCGGTTTCGAGTTCGTCGAATCGCTGGCCACACTTTATCGCAAAGCAGGCGCTACAGATCTAGCTGCCGATATTCTCAGGGGACAACTCACAAACCAACAAGGGCAAGTAGGACAAAAGCCTACCGAGCAAGAACTTCTTGCTATCGCAAACCAGATTCACGATGTCGAAAAGGAGCGTGGAATTGGCTGAGTCGACGCCTGATGTGGCCACAGTGGCTGAAAAGATCGCGGCAGTCAAATCGGAAGTCGGTAAGGTGGTGGTCGGCCAACAGGAAGCAATAGACCAGGCCCTTATCGCACTGCTTTGTGAAGGCCATGTGCTGATGGAAGGAGTGCCCGGAATAGCAAAAACTTTGATCGTACGAGCACTAGCGATGAGTATGTCGGCAGAGTTCAGCCGCGTTCAGTTTACTCCAGACCTGATGCCCTCGGATGTGATTGGAACGAACGTGCTGGATCCTTCCACCGGAAAGTTCTCACTGCGCAAGGGACCAATTTTTACTAACGTTCTGCTTGCCGACGAAATTAACCGCACACCGCCCAAGACGCAGGCAGCACTACTTGAAGCAATGCAAGAGCGTCGAGTTACAATCGATGGTGAACCGTATCTTCTAGGCGAGATATTCACCGTATTTGCCACACAGAACCCCATCGAGTACGAAGGCACATATCCTTTGCCTGAAGCCCAGCTAGACCGGTTTATGTTTAAGGTTGTTGTTGGCTACCCTTCTTTTGAAACCGAGACTGAGATGCTTGATCGTTACAATCGAGGATTTCGCGCGACTCGGCTGGAGGACACGGGTCTAAAACCGGTTATCGACGTGGCGACGATCCTAGAACTCCGAAAGATTGTCTCAGAGGTAACAGTCGAAAAGCCGGTCGCCAACTACATCGCACGGCTCGTCCGCCGCACTCGTGAGAATCCCAACTTGATACTCGGCGCAAGTCCTAGAGCCTCGATCTGCTTGTTGTTGGGATCAAAAGCCCTAGCTGCCATAAATGGCCGAAAGTTCGTCACCCCCGACGACGTAAAGCATTTGGCAAAACCTGTGTTGCGTCACCGACTAATACTCCGCCCTGAAGCAGAAATCGAAGGCGTCACACCAGACCGCGTGGTAGAGTCCACATTGTCGGAGGTTGAGGTGCCGCGAGAGTAAGAATAATGGAGCCTAAGAAGTTTAGCCATAGGCGCTGAAAACCGTGGGCTTGTGTTTCCACAACAGCCTCTATCAGACAGCCACAAGTTCAGTTTGCGAGCGGATCAGATTAAGCGCCTCGTTGACGTTTTCGACGACCGGTATGCTCTCGTGCAATCGCAGCAATCTAAACGTTCGCTCAATCGAGGGAGGAAGCCCGGCAACAACCAGCTTTCTACCCGCAGACTCCAAACGTCTTAGCTGCCGCATGATCCATCTATAGCCGGGAGTCTCGACATACTTAGCTCGACTAAGATCAAGAACGAGGTGTTTTGACTCTATAAGGGGTGAGTTGACAAGTAAGGCAAGGGCTTCGGTAGCTTCTGCGTTGCACGCACCCTCTGGTCGGACTATAGCGCAGCCGTTCGAAATATGATAATGAATACAGTGACTGGCAATCCGTGCTTTAGGCAACTCCTTACCTTCCTTCCTGCCGCGCCTACGAGGTTAGCTGTCGGGCTAGGACTGGAAGTGCCCCTTCCGGCATCTGTCAAACCGGAACTCGCCCCAATACATTGGTTCCCCCGCTCCCACATTCCGGGATTCGGCGTCATTTTCCGGCGGCAACCGAACTGTGCCCACCATTAATGGAGACGCAAGATACGAGCGGGGAGTTCCCGCGCGACAGCTTGATTATCGGCTTTAAGAGCGTTATTATCTAGTGTCTCTGAGCGGAGGTTGACTATGTCTGATTTTGACTACCCGCTGCTTCTTGAACCTATTCCTGTACCACGCCCCTGGGGCGGAGGAAAGGTATGCAAGCTTTTTGGCCGGAAAGTTGAGATTCACGGAAAGTCGGCTAGCCAGGAAGCTCAACATCCAGAAGCTAGCGCTCCCGAGATCCATACTCCACAAGAACCAATCGGGGAGTGGTGGGATGTTAGCACGTGGCCGACTGATCCCGGTAATCCTGGTTTGCCTACAGTCACTAGGATTACGAATGGACCGCTACAGGGTGTACCTCTAGACCAAGTCGCCGATGTTCCCGTAGTAGTCAAGCTGCTGGACTCGGCGGAGAAACTCTCGGTCCAGGCACATCCGGTGTCCGAAGA
>JAOAGX010000209.1 GCA_026415535.1 Armatimonadota bacterium
CAGATGTGTATAAGAGACAGGTCCGGATCCCTTACCGGCTCCGTCATCAGAACTGGGTACCCAGCCGACCGGTGTCTTACCTCCTTCCCAGTCGCCGGACAAATCTCCGTCGGGACTTGTCGAGCCAATGTTGAGGTTGCTCCCTGGGCTGCTGGCCGAAACGCGTCCAGTAGTATCAGGCCTAAGTGTTTCTGTGTTAGAGCCAGGCTTGGCTGGCGCGCCTGTTTGTAATCCGGGATAAGCACCGTGGCCAGGCGTTGCAGTGCGCGTCGGCGGAGGGGGGAGCGGTGTTGGCAATGAAACGACCGGTGCTTCGCTTGCCTTAGGAGCGTACTTGGCCGGTAGATTGATCAGATCAACTTTGATGTAACGCGGAGCAAGCGTTGGGGATGCAGCGGAAAGCCTGGCGGCCGATGTGCGGCCGATCAAGATTACAGCGCACAGGTGCACCACGAATGAGATTGTTATCGCATAAGCCGGAAACTTACTTCTCATTGCAAAAACCGAAATGAGCGAAACCTTTTAGTTGCCATGAACAGTTCTTGCGCTCCTGCGTTTTCCGAAATGCACTACTGATTTATGCAGTTACATTAAAAGCGGCAAGATATTTTTTTACTTCGCTCAGAATAACTTATCGCTTAGGGCTGCCGCATTTCTTGGCTCGGTTGCTATGGTAAGGTATCTGGCTCCGGCACGCTTGGCTTCGTCCGCCAATTGTATGCCTTTATCCCATGTTTGATTCTTGTCGCAGTTTATCACTACAACTGCCCTTGGATTATTCTTGATCCGCTCCTGCAGCACATAGTAAAGCTGGTCAAACGGAACACGCTGTTTGTCTACGTAGTAAGATCCGGATTTGGTCAGCGTGAGTACTACTTTTACTACAGGTCGCTCGGTTGCTGTGGAGGACTTAGGCAGGTTGACAGGCATGCCCTTGGCAGTGGTCATGGCAAGCGAGGCGATCATAAAGAACACCAATAGGAAAAACATGGTGTCAATCATTGGAATGATCTCGATACGTGCCTTTTTAGGCTGATAGGCGCTTATTTTCACAGTATGCCTCCCCAATGTCCGCAAGCACATTGATCATGGCCGTTCCTCTTGACTCAATCTCGGCGACTATGTGCTTGATGCGCTCCTGGAGGTAGTTGTAACCAATAAGGGTGTAAATTGCGATTATAAGGCCAGCGGCGGTAGCGATGAGAGCCTCGGCTACACCACCGGTAATGGCTGTCGGCGTACTGAAACCTTCTTTGGCAGCAATAACGTGAAATGATGAAATCATACCAGTAACGGTGCCCAGCAGGCCGAGAAGAGGCGCGATGGTGATTATAGTGTCCAGGTAGCCAAGACCTCTAGTCAGCGTCCTAATTTCCAGGGTTCCCTGCTCTTCCATTGCGCGCTCCGCACCGCGTTCGCCAAGATGCTCTGTTTGTATGCCAGCTGCTAACACGCGAGTTACAGGTGAGTCTTGCGACCTTAGTATTTGGATTGCCCGATCTATCTTGCCTTCATATAGGGCTTCTTCGGTTTTACGTATGGTTTCCGACACATCCGAGTCTGCGCGTCTGAGTACTAAGAATCGTTCAATCATTACGGCTAGCGAGATCAGTGAACACGCAACAAGCGGAATCATCACGTATCCGCCTTTGCAGAGCAAATCATAAGCGCTTACAAACCAGGTCATTGATCCCTCCGACTATCTCTCGGCAATGTGCCGCCAACATGGGTTTTCGGCACAACCTTGGCTTGTCATCAGTCCCGTGGTCTATTCATATTCGAGTGGGTCGCTAAAACCAGCCTGCGCGAACGCCGCCAGCCGCAGCTTGCACGAGTCGCACCTGCCGCAGGCTTTTTTGCCGCCCTTGTAGCAACTCCACGTGAGGGAGTAGTCCAGACCAAGCTTGATACCTTGTCTGATTATTTCGGCCTTGCTCAGATTAGCAAGCGGCGTATGTATGCGAAAGTTGGCCCCCTCGACCCCGGCTTTGGTAGCTAGGTTTGCCATTCGCTCGAACGCCTCGATGAATCCCGGTCGGCAATCAGGATATCCACTATAGTCGACCTGACTTACGCCTATGAATATGTGTTCAGCGCCGATGCTCTCCGCGTATGCAAGGGCAATCGAGAGGAAAATAGCGTTGCGCGCGGGAACGTAGGTCACAGGGATACCGGAGCCGATCTCGTCCTCAGTGCGATCAAGCGGAACTTCGATATCGTCGGTCAGAGCGCTCGAACCTATCGCTCGCAAGTCTAGCCTTAGTACCAAGTGACGTTGGACTCCGAGGCTTTCTGCTACAGCCATTGCACTCTCGATCTCACGCGCATGGCGCTGGCCGTAGTCGAAGGTCAGCGCGTAAATTTCGAAGCCTTCGGCCTTTGCGATTGCAGCGGTAGTCGAGCTGTCCAATCCGCCGGAAAGGAGCACAACAGCCTTCTTCGAGTTTTCCGTTCTTACTTGATCCTTCAATTTTTGCCAACCTATTATCTATGCAGAGGCAAGATTGTAAGGCAACCAAGTCTAGCTTAGGTGAGTAGGTGTGTCAAGCGTCGGCGACTATGCACGTAATGTCGATTTCAGTGTGCTAGAATTTTGCCTTGTCTGCCCATTGACTTGTGGTTTGTTGTGTGGTAGGATGCGTCCAGTGAACAATTGAACATAGATCACCCGAGCGGTCAGGTTTCCTGGAAGTGTCCGGGACTAAGAGGGAAGACGGTGTAAATCCGTCGCGGGCCCGCCGCTGTGATCGGGGACGAAACCGACGTTTTCCACTGCATTGCCGAAGAACTCAGAGGGCATTGTGGGAAGGGGTCGGGAATAGGGTGATCCGAGAGCCAGAAGACCTGCCTGACTGCTGCTGCAGGCCACATCTTCGGAGGCTAAGATGCTGGAAGCAAGCCACATAGCAGAAGTAGCAAAGACTTCCCCGATGAGGCATTCAAAAAAGGCGACGAGCCTTTTGTAGAGTACAAGGTTTCACGCTCATCGAGCTGCTTGTGGTTATAGTGGTCATTGCCATCCTCGCGGCTTTATTATTCCCCCTATTAGTTTCTGCCAAAGAGCAGGCGCGCCAGACGAAATGTGTTTCCAATCTCAAGCAGATAGCACTTGCCTGGCTAATGTACGCGGATGACAACTTCGGTCGCGCGTGTCCTTCGTACTATTGGGCTGACGAGGGCTGGTTTCGTAGTTGGGACTTCGACCTCAAAGAAGTAAGGTCCGGACGCAGGACCGTTACGATCTGGAAATACGGCTTGCTTGGACCTTATGCCAAGAGCGGGGAACTTAGGAGTTGCCCTTCTTTTTACGGAGGAAAGTGGGACAGACCATACACTGGATACGCGTACAACGCAAGTTACATTGGCGGTGACTACGACAGGTTTGGCAATACGGTTTGGATTGATCAGTACACAGATCGTCCACACGAGACGGCATTTCTACGTCAGATCAAAAGGCCGGCATCCACGGCGGTTTTTGCGGATGGAGGCTTTGGCAACCCAGCAAACGCTCAAAACTATCTGCGTGCACCGAGTGACGTATGGTTTCAAGCTGGAACGGTTCATTATCGGCATGGCGGTGCGGCGGTGGTAGCTTACGCAGACGGTCACGTTGTGGCAACAAGAACTAAATATACCCATTATCCCAATGTGCCGTGGCTGAGGATTAATCAGGAAGCGTTCAAATGTGCTCCGGGTACCGGTGGTCTTTCACAAGACGATTCGGCATACGATCTCGACTAGCTAGGAGGGGAAAGGCAAAATGAAGCGTCAGTTTGTAGTTTTTTGTCTCTCAATGTTGGTTTGGCTGTGCCCGTGCGTCACTACGATGGCAACAGGCTGGTGGGCGTCCGAAGTGGTGAGCTATTCTCGCCTGGGACAGGGAGGTTCGAACAATCCATATGCCGATTCACTTGCCGTGTTGGGCAAACCGTCCACGTGGATGAGCAGCTCGGGCGCTCCGAATGATCCGGACATCTGCGCGATCATGATGATCTGTCCGGCGTGGAATGTTGGTCCCAACGGCGAGAAGCTTATCACGTCAATCAAGCCGGCTGGTCAGGGGCAGCCGGCGGGGCACATCACGGTAAGATTCACCACGCCGATTTACGACGACTCCGACAACTGGTATGGCAAGGACTTCATTGTGTTCGGCAACCCGTTCTTCGTCGTCGGTGGCTCTTGGGTATACCACGATTCCAACATGGAGGAAATGATATTATCTCCACACGGTGGGCAGGCGATGTGGACCGAGCCTTCACCTGTCAGTGTCAGTCAAGATGGGGTTACTTGGTATTCCTACACGGATGGCCCCTATGCGGACGACTATGCCCCAACGCACGCTTTCGCCTGGGACTGGATCGAGAACCGCTGGCTTCTTGATAGTTCCGGTAATGAAGTAGAACTCGACTTCACTCGCCCAGTAGATCCGGTGTGGCAGCTTTCGGACTATGGTTCCAAGAGTTGTGCCCA
>JAOAGX010000210.1 GCA_026415535.1 Armatimonadota bacterium
ATATTAGAGTGCGGGGAGACCTGCGTCGCGAGTCGGACCCTTTGCACAATCATTATGCCAAGATACTCTCCGTCGAGCCGGCGGACATTGCGGGCATAGAGAATCCTTTTGCCAAACCCGGTCAGCCTAGGATTTACCGCACTCTGAAAAAATATAAAGTCCTTTCGTCTGAGGGCATAGAGGCCGACATTTACGATGTGGAAGTCAAACTATTTTACACTGCTCACGGGCGAAAAACGGTGCTCAATTGGCGTGCGGCTACTTTGCTTGCTGAGGCATTTGGAGACGATCCTCCGTATAACGTCGAATACGACTACCTTTCCGAACACATTTTCACCCGTGAAGAGCTCAAACCGATGAAAAGGAGTGAGCTTGCAAATCTCCTCGCATCGGCCTTGTATGTAAAAGGCAAGCTAGGATGGCGTGATTACCAGCGCCGGGGACAGTTGTTTGCTGGGATTCCGAAATCGCACCTGATCGATCAGATTTTAGAAATATCGCGATTTGATGCTAGGCGGAATCGGTCGATGAGTCGGGAGGAAATAGCGGCAAGGCGTCGGGCGAGTCTCAAGTTGGAAAGACTTTTAAAGGAAAGCTAGAAATTCAGAATACGAAACCAACTGCGTGAGGCCGGGCCATGAAAAGGCCCGGCCTCGTTAGCATCAAGCAGCGCAGTCGGTCGATGCCCTGCTGTTTTGGTGGCGACCATACAGGGTATGATTGGGTGGATATATTAGCCTGCTCGCTAGCGCGACAAAAGGGGTGGAGGTAGGAATGGAAGCGAGAGGTAGTAGATTGCTCGAGTTCAAAATTCCAGCAGACACTCGCTATGTTGCATTGGTCAGGAGAGGACTTCGTAGTCTTGCCGAGTCGGTTGGATTCCGTAGAGAGGACACGGCTGACATGGAAGTGGCGGTTTCGGAGGCAGTGACCAACTCGGTAATTCACGGCAGCCCTAATCGTGAGTCGGCGGTGATCGTAAAGTGTAAGGCGGCCGACGGTTGCATGGTAGTGGAGGTAGAAGACGAAGGCGGCGCGGAGTATATCACGACTGACTCGGAATCTTGTTCAACCGCATCTGAGAGAGGGCGCGGTTTCCTGATGATGCGGGAGCTTATGGACGAGTGTGATAACTGCCGAACCGAGCGCGGATTTCGTGTTACTATGACAAAGCGGCTGAGGTAGGTAGGTTCCACCGTTTAAAAGATTCAGCAGCTTGCTCTACGTCGCCGCAGCAATAAAGCAGGTTGCCAGTGCGCGCGTCGCCATGATAATCCTCGTCAAAAAGCTGTGACCCCTATCGATAGTAGCTTGATCCCTGGGTCGCGCAACCGCACTTGCGACCGACAGCATTGCCGTTGCGCCGGGACAGTCTGTGAAGTCCTTTATGATGTGTCGATCTTTTTATCGACCAGGCTAGTGGTGTCGGCTAAAAACGCGTGCGCTAAATATGTATTAAGCTTCCCGCATAGACAGATTACGCACACGCCCATTTTTCCACGGTCGTAAGTTCGGGTGGTAAAGAACTCCTCGCCCTAGGTGTTGGACATTTTAGACATCGCCAAACCTGTTGTATTTAGTCGATACACGTTTATTGTTGCTGGAGGAATGCAAGGCGAAGCTTCCAGACGGCGCGATGTCATATGGGCCAATGGACATGGGCGAAACGGTCGATTCTTAGATAGATAGCCCCCAGGATCAGAAGCAAAACAATGAGGTTAATCTGTTCGTGGTTGGCGCATACCTGCTTCCAGCTAGCGCGCCTGGATTCCGAACCGGAGTAAGGTTTGAAAGAGGGAATCCAGCGGCGGATCTCCGAGCAGTATTTTTGGTAGTCTGGCTGGAAAATCTCGTTAAGACGTTTTTCCTCGCGTCTGACTCGGAAATGCGCGTAGACTGCGAATAGGCACACGTATCCGCCTATAAGATACGGATTCCATGTCATCAGAAAGAATCCGAGGCCCAGCAGTAATCGACCAATGTACATCGGGTTGCGTACGTGTGAGTATGGACCGGAAACAGTCAGTCGTTCGTCCTTATGTAGATGAGACGCTGCCCATATCTGTACCAGTTCCCCCAACAACGCCACAGGGGCGCCGACCCAGAATGCCGACTTACTCGTAATAAAGCCTACAAGCGCTACCGTGGCAATACCCATTAGTGGGACACGATACCAGGTCAAAGTACGATGCAGGCTATCCTCTATCGATGACCACGCTTTCGAATCCACTGACAATAAATTGACCTCCACTAAAAAACCAGGGGCAGTCTACCACGTTCACCGTATATGGTCAAGACTATTTGACCGTGCTTAGTACGACACGATATAATGTTGCGGTTAAAGTAGCGCGAGGTATAGAAACCGTGGTTCTGAAGTTGGCTGTGCCAAAGGGCAGTTTGCAGGATGCTACGTTCGAGCTGTTTAGGAAGGCTGGATGGGACTTTCATGTGGACGAGAGATCATACCACCCGACTTGCGACGACCCGGAAATAGAAGCTACTCTTCTGCGTGCGCAGGAGATACCGCGTTACGTCGAGATGGGCGCACTCGACGCCGGGATCACCGGGTTTGACAACGTCAAGGAGTGCGACTCGGACGTACACGAAGTCTGCGAACTTGTGTATTCAAAAGTTTCGTCCCGGCCGTTTCGTTGGGTGCTTGCAGTTCCGAAGGGCTCGCCGATTAGGAGTGTGAAGGACCTTCAGGGTAAACGAATTGCAACTGAGCTTGTCAACTACACCAAACGCTACCTGGCCGAGCACGGTGTGAGCGCGCATGTTGAGTTTTCTTGGGGAGCGACCGAGGTCAAAGTTCCTGACCTGGTGGATGCAATTGTTGACGGCACCGAAACAGGCAGTACTCTCGCCGCGCACGGTCTTGAGATTATCGACACGGTGCTCGAGTCTACAACTCGTATCATAGCTAACCACGATTCTTGGAAAGACTCCTGGAAGCGGCACAAGTTGGAGAACATCTCGCTGCTACTACAGGCAGCGCTGAACGCCGACGGCTTAGTCGGTCTGAAGATGAACATCCCGAAGTCTAAACTCGACAAAGTGCTCGCAGCTTTACCGTCTCTTAAAAGGCCCACTATCTCTCCCCTTGCGGGGGAAGAGTGGGTTGCTGCGGAGATCATCGTTGAGGAAAAGACAGTGCGCGAACTTGTGCCCAAACTCAAGCGTGCCGGGGCGTCTGGGATAGTCGAGTATCCGCTGAACAAAGTCATCTACTGACAAGGGGTCGAATGCTTAATGTTTGATGTCGAGTGATGTCGTCGGCCAAGCAAGACCGTTCAACATTAAACATTCGACCAAGATTCAACCTCCTATGGGGGTAGTCCGGACTTGATCGCTCATCTGCAGGGCGAATTGTCTCGTGTGGAACCGGAGTACGCGGTGATCGACGTGGGCGGAGTCGGTTACAAGGTCAATCTGCCGCTGTCGGTTGCGAGCTGCCTGCCTGCGGTAGGTGAGAAAGTTCGGCTGCTTGTTACCACCATCGTTCGCGAGGACTCAATTACCCTCTACGGCTTTTCCGACGAGTTCCAGCAGAGTATGTTCGAGCTACTTATTGGCGTTTCAGGAGTAGGGCCGAGGCTCGCACTGAACATTTTGTCGATTATGACGGTCGAACAGATAGTGCATGCAATATCGAACGACAGCTACCACGAGTTAAATCGCGTGCCGGGAGTGGGCACAAAGACCGCCCAGCGCATCATAATCGAGCTTAGGGAAAAAATAGGAACTTCCGCTTGGGCGCAGGAAGCGAAAAAGACGATATCGCCAGAGAAGCAAGTGTTGGACGACGCCGTGGAGGGATTGATTGCGCTTGGCTACAGCCGCAACGACGCTCGCGCAGCTGCCGAGAAAGTTCTTCGCTCGGGAGCAGAGGTGCGAGACACAGGTGGTCTTATTACCGCCGCGTTGAAGCTTTTGTCGAAGTGATAGCGACTATTTGTCTTGTTCAAGGGATGTTTGGAAGGGACCACGCGGCTTAACGCTAACAGGTCCCCTGATAGGAGGGTAGGGAACCGGAAAATCGTGGATGATCAGGCTCGCCTCGTATCACCGGTTCGACGGGACGAGGACAACGAAATAGAGTATTCACTCAGGCCGCGTCGTCTCAACGAGTTTATCGGGCGCGACAAGATCAAGCAAAGCCTGGGCGTGTTTATCGAAGCGGCGCGAATGCGATCGGAGCCGCTGGACCATGTTTTGCTGTACGGTCCGCCGGGGCTAGGCAAGACTACGCTGGCGTACATATTGGCAAACGAGATGGACGTGCCAATCCGCAGCACCTCTGGGCCGGCAATCGAGCGGCCGGGCGATCTTGCGGCGATACTAACCAACATCGAACCGGGAAGCGTCCTTTTCATAGATGAAATACATCGACTCAACCGGGCTGTCGAAGAGATACTTTACCCCGCAAT
>JAOAGX010000211.1 GCA_026415535.1 Armatimonadota bacterium
AAAAATGGTAGTCGTAGACCTAGTCGTAGGGCCTATACGAGTCAATTGGGTCTACTAATATAGAACTTATGGAATTGTAGAATCCACCGTTTTGCGCCGGTGAGCTCAGCATCCCTCTGACGTATTCCTCTTCATCGCGCTGAAGGTTGCGAGCATGCGCACCCCGTCAGTCCAGTTGTATTGTGCGGCTCAGCGTATCCCTCCTAATCTTGCTGAAGGTGCGAGTCGCGCCATGGATAGTTTAGTTAAATAGAAGCGTCTCTGAGCAAAGCGAAGGATCTCAACGCAACGTCTTAGCTCACCAAGGCACCGAGATTCTTCGCTACGCTCAGAATGACGTGTTATGCTTGGAATGATATGGTAATGTCACGGTCAGAGTGACACTCTGCGCTCAGAATGACGGCGCCTCGTCATCCTGAGCAAAGCGAAGGATCTCAGCGCGACGTCTTAGCTCACCAAGGCACCGAGATTCTTCGCTACGCTCAGAATGACGTGTTATGCTTGGAATGATGTGGTAGTGTCGTGGTCAGAGTGACACTCTGCGCTCAGAATGACTTGGTACGGCTCAGAATGACGTTTCGCCAAAGCTACGCTGGATGTGGAATCAGCCTACCACGCTGTCCTAATCGTATATCTCACCACAACCTCGCCGTCTTTAGGTACCTTAACTGGGAACTCGATCGTGTGAGCGTCTTTCTTTGTGTAATCGTGGCTGGACTTGACAACTTTCCAGTCTGACCAAACGTGATCGACAACCTTAACCTCGACCGGAGTCTGTTTGTGATTTCTGATCTTGACTTCGAAAGATTCTTCGATCACGCGTTCGGATATCTTCGCATAATCGGTGCGTTTGTAATCGCCGACCACGTCAAACGCGTCTCCAACATATAGCCGCAACTTTTCGTCTTTAGGCGTGTGGTCGATCGTATCTTCGCCGACGAACTGTTGGCTGCCGGTGTCGTCGAGCTTATACACCCGCACTTTGCCTTTGGGAAGCGGCATGCCCATGTGATTCTCTTTGGAGTTTTTGACTTCGAGAACCACGTTGACCTTATGGTAATCGGAAGTATCATATCCGCCGCCTGGGTCTCCGGTTCGGCCCGGATACCACCAAGACCTCCACCAGTTGCCGCGGCCGTCGTAGATCATTTCCTTCTTAACAGGCACATTCGAGGCAGTTAGTAGGGAGAGCTGCTTGGTTTCACTATCTCGGATGGTCGTTGGCCGCTCCATCGTATACATGTGATATTCAAAGAAGGCCTTCTCCTCGAATTGAGGCCGAGCCGCTTCGGCCATGCTTTTGGTGACGATCCAGGACCTGTCGTATGCATATTCCTCCTGTTTCCGTCTAACATCGCCGGCCATCAGGGTTAGCTTGGCGTTTTCATACGTCGCGCCGGATTGGTTGTTGAGAGTAACCCAGCCAGAGAGGTCTAATGCGGAGTCGTCCTTGTTTACGAGCGCGACGTAATCCGCGCGCCATTCGATGCCGTCGGTCATATAACTTATCTCGGCTTGTTGTTCGCCGGCTCGGTCGCATTCAAGAAGCCAGTTTAGCGTCGGTTTCGGATGGAGTCCCTCCGGCATCTTTTGAAGTGATATCTGGCCGACAGGGTTGAGCACGAGCTTTCCATCGTCAGTCTTGATCACCGTGCCACCGTTCTTTGGTGGGTTTACAAGTATTCCCGAATCGGATACGGGTAGCCCCTGGTCGTTGAACCGTGTGAACGTTAGCCTCTCGCCGACGGATTTGTTCAGAATGTTTTCCGGCGAGATCAAGTCGTATTGATAGTTCTGCTCTAGAATTACCACAGAGTTCGGCGCTGTGATCGACCTAAACAGAACGCTGGTCGGATCGATTTTAGCCGCTACGTCTTCGACCTCGATCGAATTAACTCCCTTAGTCAGGTTAACCGATCTCAAGTCCTTTACCAGGGCGAAGTTCTGGTTGTATACCGTTAGCTGGATCGATTTAGGTCCGGAGACGGTCTGAGCAACGGAAGACGCACACACTACCAACAACAAAAAAGGCGCGATACTCTTCATGCTTGAAATCCCTCCCTGGTTAGCTTAGACTCCGACAACATCAAACCGCTTCAATCCAAATTGACTCCGATATACTTAACTTCGAGAGGTGCAAATTGTATCTCGGGCCCGGAATCGGTGGCAAATGAGCCTATGGGCACTCCTCGTTCCAGGTTCGACCAATCGGTTAGAACGTGCTTCTTGTTTGGGTCAAGCTCCAGCTCCGGTTCGTCGAGCGGCACCTTTACAGACTGAGGCTCTTGGGTCGGGTTGACCAACACTATGAAGCCCGATTCGTCGATGATATGTCCTTCGCCGTCTACTTGTTTGCCGTCAGGGAAGCCGAGCACGTGCTGATACACATCGAAATACTTCTCAAACCGCTTTCGAAACGCAAAGAGTTTCTTTAGAAAATCCATCAGCTCCTGCGGGGCCTGCTTGAAGTCGAATCCTCCTCCAGCTTGCGCAATGCCATTGCCGATCATGCTCATCTCGGCGTGAATGAGTTCTTCTAAGGGACGTTTTCTAAGGTCGCTGTCACCTGCGTCGTGCCAGTTGAGCCCGTACCAGCTTCCCCAAATAGCCTTGTATGGGTGTTCAAAGGTCATCTGGTATAGTTGCTGGCGCTGAATAAGCTCGGATTGCACGGTTGGGAACTTGTAGGTGTCAGATATCTGCTCTTGGTCGAGCCAGTGCAGTCGATGGTTGTCGAGAGGTAGGCTGAAGCATACGAATATAAGGTCTGGACGCGCCTCGTGCGCCGCATCGCAAAGCTCGGCTAGACGTTTCCAAGCCTTAACTTCGAGTTCTTCTTGGTCGCGGTGGTCGTGGTTGGTTGCCCGGCAGTCGGGAATTGCCCAATCGTTGCCATCCCAGTAGATAACTCGGGCATTCATCTCGGTTGCCAATGCAACAAACCTTTCCTTGACGTAGTTGTAGTAGTCGGTCATCACACAAAGGGCCGTTGCTCCAGACCGTCCAGACACCTTGTCTGGAACCAACCACTCCGGATGTTCTGTTTCCAGGTTGGACTTCCAATAGCTGGCGCTAAATGGATTTACCCAAAAAGTCATGTCCAAACCTGCCGACTTTGCGCGCTCGGTGATTTCTCTGATCCCATTAGGGAACTTGGTGGGATCGACCCTAAGCGGATAATCTGCTTCCCAGCCTAGGTCCAGGTGAAGTATGTCGTAGAACCCGGCGTCTCGTATGTATTCGATATACTCGAGCAGAAAATTGCGGTCGTAATTGGCCAATAAGGGCTTGTTTCCTTCCAGCGTAACCAGCCATGTGCTCCACGAAACAGGTAGGGACTTTTCGGAGACTACGCACCAATTGCGCATCAGAAA
This sequence comes from Armatimonadota bacterium, assembly GCA_026415535.1. Classification (GTDB taxonomy): domain Bacteria; phylum Armatimonadota; class UBA5829; order UBA5829; family UBA5829; genus CALJES01. The sequence goes on from JAOAGX010000211.1 coordinate 3,375, forward strand.
CTCGTTGTATCGCTTGAACCCGATTTCGGGGGGACCGACGTATGCGCCAATAATTGCTCGGCCGGTGGTAACACCATCGGCGAGCTGCACGAACTCTCGCTGCCGCATCAGAAGCCCATTTGGACGATGGTAAGTCTCTCTGCCTAGCAGGGACTGCATAAAAAAGTAAAGCCCTTCGCCGTAGCCCCAAAACGACACGACTGACCGAGCAAGATCTCCGTATTCGAAGCGTTTGTTTGGCTCGCTCGTGTCGCACTTCTCCGGCTCGGAGTGAACGCGGTCTTCAAAGTTGTCGTATTGTCGTGGATATCGAGTTCGCGGGACAACCCCCTCGACCATTTCCCTCAGTTTCATATTCTCGATCGTGATAGAGCGGATCACCCAACCCTCGATCTCGCATGGGTGAACCGTAACCCATTTGCTGATGAAATCCGCACCAGCCTTTGCTTCGTAGAACACTGAGACTTTAAGCGGGACTCTGTTCAGATTCGTTTCCAGTTTTGCTTCGATCGTGCGACATGAGTCATCCCACGTGTGGGTTTGGTAGTCGGTCGTCTTGAAATCCTTGGATTCGAGTACCACCTTCTTGCCATTGCCCGTGAGCTCTATTTCGAATTCGGATTCCGTTTCGTCAAGGTACTCCTCGCCGTGGGAGTTGTTTACCAAGCTGGTTGTGGCAAGGCGACCGGAGGTTGAATGGACCCTTCGCGTGATCCACTCGTTTCCTATCTCGAAAACGAATCCACCTGGTATTTCCTGTGCGAAACCGGTTGCTCTGTGTGCTGCCGATGCGCTTATATCGTCACCCATTTTCAAACCTCTCTGCTCAGGTAATCGGAATTGCGGGACTGGCAAGTCCCAGCAGGCCCGATAATAGGGCCCAAACTATTCCGATGAAAAACTCGCCCAATATCAGGCCCAGAAAGAACGGTCGGAACCTGCGATATGTAGTCGCGCCGCCATAGCGCTGGATCAATGACTTTAGAAGCCACCCGACAAAGAACGAACTCCAATATACGATTGCGGGCCAAGCGCAACCTATCGCATACCCAA
>JAOAGX010000020.1 GCA_026415535.1 Armatimonadota bacterium
AAATAGCGTAGACAATTAGAAGCCGCACACGAGCGGAGTAATCTAGACCTTTGCCAAGTACCACTTGGTCCGTAATTCGGCCGTATATGAGCGGCGGTAACAGCGCTATTAGACCGAGTCCCATATTAGCGCCGACACCAAGCGCAACAGACCGACCGTACGGCTTCAGGTAGTCCACTAACCTACGGAAAGCGGCGCGTTTGTTTTTTGGTTTGTTCCTTTCGTCCGTGGTCATTCCCGATTCATCGTATCACGACAGGTAGCGATTGGCAAGGTGAGCAGGGTTTCCGTGGTATCATAACATAGCGCGTGTAAAGGCGACATGCGATTTCGAAGTTCCAAGGAAAACATATTTGCCCAGAATGACACGGCGCGACACAAGATTCTTCGCTGCTCTCAGAACGACTTGGTAAACAAAACAGGGTAGCAGGGCAGGCACTCCCTTGCATCCGTCGAGGTATGTTTGCCAGCATATGTTTGCCAACACATGCTTGTTAACATATACTTGCCAACATATGCTTGCCAACATATGTCATCAAATTATGTCATCCTGAGCGAAGCGAAGGATCTCAACATAGCTTCCGAATTCTTCGCTGCACTAAGAACAACGCGGCGCGGTAACGGAGCAGCCTTTGAGTGATGTATAACCCATGGTTTTGAGACTAACACTCGTCTAAACAAAGACTCCAAGTCACGCAGGACTCCAAAGTGTTGGTGCGTAGGACGGTATGGGGTTCAGCTTTCCCGACATTTTGACCGAGCTTGTGGCAATCCTTCTTGCCACAGCGGTGCTCGGCTACCTAGCGGTGCTGCTGAGACAACCGCTGATAGTAGCTGTTATCGCTGCGGGAGTAATCGTTGGACCCTCTGGTCTGAATTGGGTGCGCTCAGCCGACCAGATCCATCTGCTCGCGCAGATCGGCCTTGCAGTGCTGCTGTTCGCCGTCGGACTCAGGCTTGATCTTAACCTAATACGCACACTAGGACCAGTTGCGCTAGCAACAGGTTTGGGACAAATTGTCCTTACCACGATCGGCGGTTATGGCATCGCCATGGCACTTGGGATGGAGCCTGTTACGGCGCTTTACGTGTCTGTATCCCTAACCTTCTCCAGCACTATCATCATCGTCAAGCTGCTCTCGGACAAGAAGGATTTAGAGTCGCTTCACGGACGAATAGCCCTGGGCGTGTTGATTGTTCAAGACCTGGTTGTGATACTGGCAATGATAGCGCTATCAGCACTGGTCGGTGATAAGCCCGGCAGCCAGGCAATGAAGATACTGGGGGTTCTCGCCAGGGGAGTAGCCTTAATCGGAGGAGCAGGCATCGTAAGCTGGCTGGTTCTCCCGAGAGTACTGCACAGACTGGCCTCCAGCGTAGAGATGTTTGTTCTGGCATCCCTCGTCTGGGCATTGGCTCTCTACGGAGCGTCAAGAGAGCTCGGCTTCAGCGGAGAGGTTGGGGCGTTTATCGCGGGTGTTCTGATGGCCTCCACTCACTACAGGGACTTTCTCGCCGCAAGGCTCGCGACCTTGCGTGACTTTCTTGTGCTCTTTTTTTTCATCGAGCTTGGAACCAGGCTTGATTTTGCCTCCATCGGACCTCAGGTCTACTCTGCTATCCCACTTTCCATATTTGTGCTCATAGTCAAACCGCTATTAGTAATGATCATTACGGGAGTCATGGGGTATCGGAAACGGACTAGTTGCCTGGCCGGTATCTCAATTGCTCAGATCAGTGAGTTCTCTTTGATTCTCATCGCAATGGGCGCAGAACTTGGTCACATCGGGCGCGATGCGGTAGGAGTAGTGACTCTAGTCGGTCTTGTGACAATCGGCGCGTCTACCTATATGATTCTTCACTCGAACCAAATATACGACAAGCTCTCACCTTTCCTCAGTATCTTAGAGCGAAAAAAGCCCATCCGGGAGCCAAGGGGCACGGAGTCGCAAATTCCTGAGACCAAACCTGACATTATACTATTCGGGCTAGGCCGGTATGGAGGAGTAATGGCCGAGGAACTTGTTTCGAGGGGACGAAATGTCCTTGGAGTGGATTTCGATCCACAAACGGTCAAGGCCTGGCGAGCACAGGGGCTGCCGATTGTTTTCGGCGACGCGGAAGATCCGGAGTTTCTGAGCACACTTCCCTTAGCCGAGGCAAAATGGGTCGTCAGCTCGATTAGAGACATCAACACCTCCCGGGCACTTAAGGCAGGATTGGCTCAGATAGGGAGCAAGTGCAACCTGGCATTTGCCGCCTCGGGTGCGGTCGAGGTTGATTCGCTCCGCGATATGGGTGCAGACATCGTGTTCGCCCCGCTCGAAGACGCGGCTACTCAGGCAGTAGACCTTCTCATAATGAAGGAGGAGCAGATCGTGAGGCAGAAGATGGACCGATTCATCGAAGAACTGTCAGACCACTACATAATTTGCGGGTTTGGCAGGATGGGCCAACAAATCGCCAAGGACCTCCGAGCCGCCGGAGTTCCATTTGTGGTTGTCGAATCGAACCCCGAACAATTGCCCAGATTAATGGAGCAGGAGATTCCGCACGTCGTCGGTGAAGCAAGTGAAGACGAAGTTCTCCTGCGAGCAGGTATCAAACGCGCCAAAGGACTGATCTCGGTCGAGCCGACTGACGAGGACAACGTATTTGTTGTTCTCACCGCCCGAGTCCTAAACCCCAAGCTATTCATTGTGGCGCGGTCTATTCTCGTTGAGAACGAAGCTAAGCTCCAAAGAGCCGGTGCGGATCGGGTGATGTCTCCCTACATACTGGGAGGCAGGAGAATGGCGGCGGCGGTGACCCAGCCGGATGCACTAGACCTGATGGACCTGCTTTTGCACACAGCCCAGGTGGACGTGGGTCTCGGACGCGCACAAGTAGCGGCCGGTGGACCGGCAGACGGTCGATCGCTGGGAGAAATCGACCTTTGGCGGAACTGTGGGGTGACGGTGTTGGCAGTCAAGCGAGACGGTCAGTTGCTCGCAAACCCTAGCCCCGACTGCACGTTGAACGGTGGCGACGAACTAATTATGATGGGATCAAAACAACAATTGGAAGCTGCTTCCGAAACCGTCGGCGGATAAGAGGATACCGCGAGATGTGCGAAAAGACACACGAAAAAAAGATAGCTGGCGTCAGTAAGACCGTATTTACGCTTGGTATCGTAAGCTTTTTGACTGACGTATCCAGTGAGATGCTGGTCCCGATAGTACCTCAGTTTCTCAAGTTCGTGCTAGGTGCGCCGGGACATATCATAGGCCTGATCGAGGGAATTGCCGAGAGCACCGCATCCCTTCTGCGAGTTTGGGCCGGTTACCTGACGGATAGGTTTGGCCGTCCGAAGCTACTGACCGTGATCGGCTACGGGCTTTCTACATTGTCCAGACCCTTTTTTATTGTTTCAAGCGCATGGCCCCAAGTGCTTGGGATACGATTCGCCGATCGATTCGGCAAAGGAATACGCAGCGCGCCGAGAGACGTGCTGATTGCCAATGCAACCGATGATGCCACACGAGGAAGGGCCTTCGGCTTCCACCGCGCCATGGACACCGCCGGGGCCACCCTTGGTCCTCTTCTCATACTCCTGCTGGTGTGGCTGCTGATGGGAAAATCATCGCCGGAGAAGATCGGGGCGGAGCACAAAAACATTTACACGATCATTTTCATCGCTGCAGCCGTTCCAGGTGCACTTGGGTGGCTGGTACTGATGATATTTGTTCCCGAGAGACGCCGAACCCATTCTTGCACCTCTCCGAAAGGGAGCGAACAATTTGCCTCCATCAGTTTGAAAAGTGGTAAGCCATCCAAGGCCTCCCTTCGGAAAGAGGAGGATGAAAGTAAAGTAAGGTTTTCGGATTTCGACAGACGATTCAAATTGTTCCTAGCCGTGGTAACACTCTTTGCAATCGGCAACTCCAGCGACGCATTCCTGATCCTGCGTGCGAGAAGCGAACCGATCAAAATGGATTTTCTCACATTCCTATGGGTTTATGTCGCGTTCAACGCCCTGTCGGCGGTGGTTGCACTTAAAAGTGGTTCGATTTCAGATCGCATAGGCCGAAAACCAGTGGTCCTGACGGGATGGCTGGTGTTTTCTCTGGTATACCTAGCGATGGCAAAAATAACCAGCCCGACTGGTGTGTGGGTGTGGTTTATTGTCTACGGGGCCTACTATGGCATGACCGAAGGAGCACTCAGAGCGTTCGCTGTAGATCTTGCGCCACCTCAACTTCGCGGTACAGCAGTCGGCGCTTATTACACGTTTACAGGAGCAGCACTATTACCCGCAAGTTTGATAGCAGGATTCCTGTGGGAGAACATAGGACCTGCAGCACCGTTCTACTATGGTGCGGCAACTTCATTTACAGCAGCGGTGCTCTTGTGGTCGCTGGTCAAAACGAAAAGCGGATCGCTTGAAGCTAAGCCTTGATTAGGACGCTGCAACAATCACGACCGCGAGGTGATTCGGCGTTCGTCGGCTAGGCAAGAGAACCGCAAAAACGCGCTTATCGCAACAAACTAATTAGTTCAGAGTATGTCTATCAGTTCAGAATATGTTTTCGCGTCATTCTGAGCGCAAGCGAAGAATCCTGTGCGCCATCTTCCCGTTATTCTGAGTTCCTCGTCATTCTGAGCGCAGCGAAGAATCTAAACATTGTTCTGAAATTTTCTTTGCTGCGCCCGTGGCGACAGAATGTCTGAGCGTATCCGAATTAAGTCATGCTTCGGTCTTCAAATCACAGCCTAATAGATTTGACCTGAGTACCCCGGAAACCTCGACGTCAGCTCCGGAAGCCACTCCTCGCCCAGCACTAACAGGGCCGTCGATAGCGCGTCGCAGTATGTGGCGGAAGGTCCCCACACAACAGCCCGACCTGAATAAGAAATCGGCTCTCCTGTGCTAGGGTTAATCACGTGGCCAAACTCACGGCCGTTAGCAGTAAAAGATCTCCCATGAACTGCTGAAACGGAAAGAGCGCAGTTTGAAAGCGGAAAGTTAATCGGGGATTCGGAACCCCAAGTCGGGATTCCAACTTGCCAATCTCCAATAGCGTAAACTGTGCTTGTTCCGCCGTGTAATAGGGCATGCGTAACGCCCAATTCTTTCAGTATCTCGAATGCCCGGTCTATAGCATAGCCTTTGCCTATGGCCCCCAAATCGATTTCCACACCGGGCTTATCGAAGTGGACGGTAAAGCAAGATCGGTCCAGGATAAGGTGGTGCATACCAACGAGCGATCGCGCCCGAGCAAGCTCGTCCTGGTTCGGAATCCGACAACCGCCGCTTCCGAACCCCCACTCTTTCATCAGCGGCGCTACCGTTACGTCAAACGCGCCGTAGGTAGCGCCCGATATCTCTACCGCACACTTCAACAAATCAAAAAGCCTGGGCTCGACTTTGGCTGGTCGCTCTGCAGCATAAGCATTGATCAGGCTGACGTCGGAGTCGGGGCGAAATCGGCTCAACTGCCTATCCAGCATCTCGATCTCTGCAAGCGCTTCCTCCCCAGCAGCACGCAGCCGTGTGTGATCGCCGTCTTCGAGAACAATCTCGAAGCGCGTAGCCATGGCGAAAGTGGCTAGTCCGACCCGAGCCATACTTATTGGCGTAGTAAGGAATTGCTTCGCCGTAGATTCTTCGCTTCGCTCAGAATGACAAATCGCTTATGATGAAAAAAATTGCTCCTGACGAAAAAACTGCCCATAATGCCAAACCGAAGAGCATATCGTCTTGAGCGGAGCGAAGAATCTGTTAGCCCAGCCAGAAAAGGACAACTCACCATCTAATCAAAATCGCGACATTGCTGAGGCGCCCTCATAGCGGAGTTCCAAAACTCACCAAGCTGCTAAATAATCCGTTGTTTTACCGGATCCCAGACAGCCATCTTGTTCTTACGATAGGACTCTTCCGCCATGCAGACGATAGTCTGTACCCTCAGGCCAAGATCGATACCGCAGTTTGGTTCTTTGTTGCTGCGAATGCAGTACCAGAAGTTCTTGTGATGCTCGGCCACATCTTCGCTTGGTCCTTCGTAAGAGATGTCTTGTTCCTCAATTTCATCTGCGTAGGGACGCTCGGGCCTGATTTGAATCTTACCACCACCGAAATACATATTGGCCTTGTTGCCACGAATCATATCCTCGAGGCCACGCTCGTTGACCGTCGAGCCCGCAACGTAAATGATCGTGCCGCTCGGCATCTCGGCCAACATCATCGTCTCGTCAGCAACATCTCTGGGCTCGCCGTACCCATTATCGGTGTTGCAAATGTTTTTGCCGACACATGCAACACGATACGGAAAATCGGTGCAATTCATCGCAATCATCAATGGGTGGAGCCTGTGCGGCCACAAATCGCCGATAATACCCGTGCCATAATCCCAATACTTGCGCCATCTAAAGAACCGTTCCGGGCTAAAGGGCCGCTTTGGAGCTTTGCCTAGCCACGCATTCCAATCGCAGGTCTCAGGCGTCAGTTCCGGATCGATGGGGTAGTTCCACTCGCCCTTTGGATTGTTTCGCCGATAACTGCCCTGCGCAGAGAGGACAGTTCCTATTTTGCCCTCCCTGACCAATTCGCCAGCTTTGTGCCATTTGGCATCGGTGCATGCCTGAGAGCCGACCTGGACGAGCCGTTTGGTGCGTTTGGCGGTAGCGTGCATCTTGAGCGCCTCGTCTTGATAACGGGCCATAGGCTTCTCGACATAGACATGCTTTCCGGCCTCCATCGCAGCGATTGCAATCGTCGCATGCCAATGATCGGGAGTTGCGATCACAACCAGGTCTATGTCCTTGTTCTCAAGCAGTTTGCGATAGTCGCTGTAAATCTGGTTGTCTGCAAGCTCTGCTCTCTTCTGGTTCTGCCGCCTTCTTTTTTCCCAGACATCACAGATCGCCACGATCTGAACATTTTGTTCTGCGGAGAGTTTCTTGACCGTGTTAACGTGTCCCGATCCCATGCCGCCAACACCGATGACGGCGATGTTGCTCCGGTCGTTTGCACCAATCACGCTCCCAGGTGCCGGGCCGCTCTGCGCGAACAGCTTGCCACCCATCATCGAACCGGCCACAACCCCCACAGCCGTTGCTCCCGCCTTGAGAATAAACTCCCGGCGGGACATGCCCTTGTCATCACTTTCCGATTCCAATTTCAACTCTCGCCCTCCTCATCTAAGTCCACGAAGCCCACAATGGGCTAGGCTGTCTGTAACTTAAACGTCATAGCTCGAACCATTCCCTTTGGTACATAACCTTGCTGCCTGTCATCACGGCCTCGTTGGCTTTGATTGATACGACTGCAGCCTGATAACCTTCGACGGCCCCGCACACCGGCTTAGAGTTTTCTCGAATACTCCGGACGAAGTTCTCAAGTGCGCAATAGACCGGCTCTTTCTCTGGCGCCACTGATCCTTCTTTTCCAGGCTCTCTACCTTCGGCCAATATCTTGGTCGCGTCCACAATCATACAAATACCGGTCTCCTCAAAGCAGACCTCCTTGCGCGCGTAAACTTCCCAGCCCAAAAGCGGTGAGTCGGCCTCTTTGATCATCCAGCCACGGTTCTCTCGCAACGCCAGGCTCGAATCGCTTCCCTGAAAAAGTGTGTAATCGGCGCTGAATGAATTGACCTGGGTAGCCATATAAACCATTCGCACGTTGCCCGGATATTCAATCACGCACTGAACCGTATCCGGCACATCGCGGCCGTCTTTCCAGTGAATGATTGCTCCAAACCCTACGGCGGATACCGGTAAAGCACCGAGATACCAATTGACCAAGTCGATCTGATGAATCCCCTGCTCTCCGATAAGGCCGGTAGATGTGGCTTTGTATAGACGCCAGTTTAGCTCCTTCTCGCGCTCGGCGTCCGGTGCCATCTTCCGGCCCTCATGCTTTTTGTTTGATTGCCCATAAGCCTGCGCGGTTTTTCCGAGACAGCCACTGCGCACAAATTTCTCAACGTGTCTATAAAGCAGGTTAGAGCGCCCTTGCAATCCTACCTGAAAAACTTTGCTCGACCCCTTTCCCGCAAGCGCGATTTCTCTGGCATCTTCGACCGTCACCGCAAGCGGCGCTTCGCAATAGACGTGCTTACCGGCAGCTATCGAGTCGAGAGCAATTTGCTTGTGGAGATAAGAAGGTGTCGCGATGATTACCGCCTCGACGTCTTTCGATTCAAGTAGTCTGCGATAGTCCGTATGCGCAGCCGCATCCGGAGCAGTCTTCTTAGCACGGTCGAGGTACGGCTGGTATACGTCACAAATTGCCACAAGCTTGGCCGAAGGCATTTTCGCTAACGTGGTTGCCAGTTGCCTGCCCCACGCTCCGACGCCTATAAGGCCTATTGAAACTGGCGGACCGGGAATAGGCTTTTCCTCGGCCTTGCCTCCTTCGGCGGCTTGCAACGTATCGGTCGTTAACAATAGAAAAGCCCCCGCCAATGCCCCCTTGAGAAACTCACGACGGTCGAACACAAAATCGCTCATTTGATCGCTCCAACAAACGGGGGCGGCACACTTCTTCCGCCCCCGGTGGTCTCCCTACCTACCCATTATCAGCATGACGCAGCAACTCCTGCCCTAGCACCCAGTGTGCCCGGATTCACACCGCTATCTAACTAAAATTCCGGAGGCAGGTCTTTGATCTGCGCGTTACTGAATACGGGACCGTCGATGCAGACAAATTTACTGCCAATATTGCAGCGGCCACACTTACCGATGCCGCACTTCATTTTCATCTCGAGTGTCGTATAGATCTGATCGTCAGTAAACCCTAGATTCGCAAACTCCGGCAGAATATACTTAATCATAATCGGCGGTCCGCATGTGATTGCGATGGTGTTGTCTGGCTTAGGCGCAAGCTCCCTCAGGTAACCCGGAACGTGGCCGACGTGACCATTCCAATCGTCGTCACCCTGATCAACAGTGAGGTAGAGCTTACCTCTGGTGTTCCAGTCATCGAACTCGTACTTGTAACACAAATCCCCAGGAGTGCGAGCACCATATATGGTTGTGATCTCGCCGTAGTCAGAACGGTTGTCCAGACAAAAGTTCAGCAGCGAACGCATAGGAGCCATGCCTATACCGCCTCCAGCAAACAGCAGGTTCTTGCCCTTCCACTCCTCGTATGGGAAGTGATTGCCTAAAGGTGCTCGTATACCTATGATTTGGCCTTCGTACATTTCGTGCAGCGCGGCGGTGACCGACCCAACCCGTTTTACCGAGAACTCTACGAACCCCTTTCGAGTCGGCGTCGACGTCAAACAGAAAGTCGCTTCCCCAACCCCGAATACCGACACAATCTGGAACTGACCGGGCTCGTACGTAAAACTCTCCCGATAGGCCTCGTCAAGAAACACGGCCCGAAAAGTTTTGGTATCCCATGTCTCGTCAATGATCTTCTCGATGACTGCGAGTTGTGGTTCGTAGGGATTTGCGATTGTGGTTGTTCTCTCGGGTTGTGTATTGATCATAGTCTTCCGATACACCTCGTTGCCGCTAATCCTCGTGCGATCAGTGCCTTGCCCTTATTCGGACAGTTTCATTCGGCTTATTCTACTGCACCTAATCGGAAATGTTTTTACTAACTTAACTCCTCTGCTCCCGCCTATAATGGTCTACTTGGAAACTGGTTCGGGCTGGTTACCAGCGCATACGCGGCACAGCACTTCCCGAATGTCCACGTTTACGGGGCACAGTTCAACACATCTCCCGCAACCCGTGCAGCCAACTACGCCAAATTGCTCGTGCTGATACTTGAACTTGTGCATCAGCCTTTGGCGCGAGCGCGGGAGCTGCTCGGATCTCGGGTTGTGGCCGGCACCCATCAAAGTGAAGTCCTCAAACTGGCAAGTGTCACGGCAGCGGTATCGTTCTACGCAAGTCCCACAGACCTCGTCCTGAATGTCGAAGCACGAGCAACTAGGACACATATAGCTACACATACCGCAGGCAACGCATTTGGCCGCAATTTCCTCCCAAACCGAGTTGTCCCATTCGAGCCGATTGTAAAGCTTCTCGTCGGCAAACGGCAGTATGTTGTGCGTTTTGAAACGCTCCCACAGACCGTTTTTGGCAGCAATATCCTCTTCGGTAGGATCGGCAAGACCTTCGACAATCGACTCGCCCCTCTCGGACGTAACCTCGACGTAAAACCTGTCACCCAAATCGTACATGATCGCGTCTACGTTGGGCTTCCACGTCTCAACGTCATCCGTGGACCCGCAGAACCAGCTCCACCGCATCTCGGCAGGGATCACCGCAACAATCATCGTGTTTTCACGACGAGCGGCGTAGTAGGGATCCTTAAAAGGCTCCTCCAGGAACACTCGGTCGAGCACCTGAATCGCCTGAGCGTCCGGCAGCCACACACCAAGCATAACGCGCGGTTTATCCTCGGGAATCATCGACTCGATCTTCGTCTCGCCTCCGGTCTGCCTAACTCTAAGCAGCACCTCGTACCGAGGCAACAAATAATCTTTCGGCGGCATCATCATCCGCGAACCATCGAGGATAGGTTTGTCGCCGGGTGAGAGTTCCTTAAATTCCGCCGGAGCATCCTTGCGCTCCATCGGCGCAACGACTGTGAACTTGCTCATCAGCCTCTGCAGAAACTCCGGGATCTTATCTTTTGCTAAAATCTTATCAGCCATAGGAAAGCCTCTGAATCATGAAATCCCGAAAACGCGAAACCCGCATTTTTATTTCTGGCCTTCGCCCATCTCGCGCTTTCTCGATCAAAAAACGTCACTCTGAGCGATGCGCTGGGTCAACATCGGACTCGCGGAATGTTCCGAGCAAAGGGGCCTCTTCGTCCGGGTCACCGGCTTCGTAATCGTATTTCTCCTTGACAATCTTGGCCATCTCGCGCGCGAGTTCGGCCACTGGTATTCCCACCGGGCATACGCGCTCACACTCGCCGCACTGAATGCACCTTCCGGCCAGATGCATCGCACGCGTGGCGTGGAACATCCAGTTCTCCTCGGGCGTTGCTTTCTTGGCGGTCCACTTTGGCTCGATACGATCGGCGAAACACGCCTCGCAATAGCAATTCGGACACACCTGCCGGCACGCATAGCAGCGAATACACTTGGAAAACTGCTCCGACCAATACTTCCGCCGCTCCTCAGGCAGCTCGGACAACCCACACACTCTGAGTTCCGACGGGGGAACCGCTTCGCCGAGCTTCACATCGTATATGGCCGGCTCGCGTTTCGTGCACAAAAGACACATATCACGAAGGCAGTCAGAACACGAAAGCAAATGCTCGCCGGAAACGGTCGTAACCCTAAGCCCATCCGCAACCCACTCAATCGCGGTAACATCTTGCAAGCGAAAATCTTGATCTTCCAGATTGGCTGCGTCCACCACGCCCCCGCATCCCAATCCGATAATAAACAGATTTTCTCGCTTGACCTGGTTCTCCTGGATTAGCGCGACAATTGAGCGGATATCGCAAGGCTTAGCTACTATACCAACCTTCTTGTCCTTAGCCATCCTAGGCAAGTAAACCGCCAGGTTGTTCACGCAAGCTGGATTCCACACCAGCTTGTCCACGTCTTCCGGCTTCGTGATGAATACCGGTGTGGTCCTGAATGGCACGCTTCCCGCGCCCCAGCCGACGATTACTTCAGCAGCCCCGCTTTCGAGCGCTTTTCTTGCTTCTTCTCGTATTCTGGTTTCTATTTCTGACATTTGATGCCTTCCGATTGTGGGTTATAAGTCACACTCTGGGTTTATCGATAACTCTGGCTGTTGAGGCGTTTCGGAAACAATTTCCCGAAACACCGATCGTTATTTCGCGCACCAACCGTCATTCCGAACACCAATCGCCACTCTAAAAACCGGCCACCATTCTAAGACTGGTTATTAATTTGAGCACCGGTCTTTACTCTAAGCTCTGATCGTCATTATGAGCGCCACTCACCATTCTAAACGTCTGACCATCATTCAGAGCGCTGGTCATTATTCTGAACTCTGATCGTCATTATAAGCGCCAGTCGTCACTCTGAGCGCCAGTCGTCACTCTGAACACTATTCGTCATTCTGAACGCCAGTCGCCATTCTGAACACTATTCGTCATTCTGAACGCCAGTCGTCATTCTGAGCGAAGCGAAGAATCTCACATCATTAAGAACCAGTCACCGAGCCGCTACACCCTCGAATGGTCCCAGTTCTCTTATATGCTTGGTGAACTCCTGAACAAGCTCGGCAAACCGGTTACCTTCGGATGCCGAAACCCACTCGAAATGGAACCGCTCTTCGGGAATGCCAAGCAGCTTCAACAGCTCTTGGACAAGAGTGATCCGACGGCGAGCATAGTAGTTGCCCTTGGCGTAGTGGCAGTCGCCCGGGTGACACCCCAGAACCATTACTCCGTCGAAGCCCTTTTGAAACGCTTTCAGGACAAACATCGGATCCACTCGCCCCGAGCACGGCACTCGCACGATGCGGATCGTCTCGGGATAGTGCAGACGTGAGCTACCCGCAAGATCAGCCCCGGCATAGCTGCACCAGTTGCAAAGTATCCCGAGTATCACCGGCTGCCACGCGCGCTTTTGCTCGACCGCCGCCTCGGCTTTTTCTTTGTCGATCTTCTCTTCAACAACAGCAGTTTCTTCGCCCATGTTCCCTCTCAAACCATGCTCGTTATGAGCAGAGCCACCTCATTCCGAGCTTACAACCTCATTCTGAGCTTACCACGTCATTCCGAGCTTACCGCCTCATTATGAACTCACCAAGTCATTCTGAGCTTACCACGTCATTCTGAGCGGAGCGAAGAATCCCGTGTTTCAGTAAACCAATGTGTTGAGATCCTTCGCTTCGCTCAGGATGACGTTACCGCCACGACGACGTTGACACCACGATGACATTACCGCCAAGATGACGTTGCCGCCAGGATGACGTTCCCACACCACTACTTCTCTGCCACATACCCCTTCACCACGTACCCCGGCCTGAGCTCGCTGACGGTGCACGATGCTGCCTCGACCAGTACCTTTTTACCTCCAGGCCCCTCGGACTCGGCGACGGTCGTCGCAACCTCAAGTTCCTTGACCACCCCGACTCCCTCGGCAATCCAATATACTCCGCGACTTCTACCTCCGGTAACAGTAAATGGCTTACCCCACATCTCCATCTTGCCGGTAATGTTGTCGCCTGAGTAGACAACTTTTAGGCAATCCTTGAACGTGCCGGCAGGAACAGTCACGTTTTCCCTACCGGCTCCCCGAGCCGTCACGGGATTGGTAACCTCACGCTCGCGCATCAAGCCGACTTCCCACGACTTTCCGGCAACAGCCTCCGCAACATAGTAAAGAAGCGGCGGATCATAGACCTGCTTATCCGGCGTTCTTTCGTCGGACGAATCCGTATAGGTAGAAAGTATTCGTATGGCGCCATTCTCGCTCGTGATCCTGAGTTCGGAGGAGTCACTGTTCGGTTCTCCGCCTTTCGTTGACCAGGTTCGGGTTGTTTCCTTGTAGTCATAGACAACCGGGCTGGCCTTCTCGTCTACTCCCACGATCTCATACACCGACGATCCCGAGCTCGTGTCCCGAAAGGCAGACATTGTCTTGCCATCCATTATGATGCTGCCGCGAACAAGCTTTACCGTGTCGTACTCCCACCTGTTCCCGACTGCGCATGGTATCGGGCTCATCTCCGCGGTCACTGGGAGTCGGATCGCCAATGCTAAAGCCGCTATCAGTGCCGCTCTCAACTTTCCTCCTCTCGAATCGGCCGCCCGTTGAGCTTTCGCTCTATCAGCTTCAACACCGCAAACATCGCCAGCGCGACTATCAACGCCAGCAGCATTCCCCAGCCGAGCTTCTCCGGGCTCCCTTCGGGCGCCGTCTTCCATTGCTTGTAGATATACTTCAGGCCCGCCACAACCGAACCCAGCGCCCACCAGTAGCCGTGTATGTGGCCGATCCAGCTATACTCGCCCTCCAGCTTCTTGCCTTCGGCCTGCGCCTTTGCCTTCTCGCGCTCCACGGCTTCCCGTACCGCACGCGCGGCCCTGATAGCAATCAGGACAACTGCGGCACTAACAATAAGCAGGGCCAGTATCCACATCTCAATTGACGCCTCTCCGATACACGGCCTTGATGTCACGGGCTGGCGAACGATCTGTACGCCGAACGCCTTATCCCCTACTCTTCACCATGTCCGCCAACGCATCTATCTCCGCAAGTATCTGCTTGCCCTCAAAACCCCTGAGTCTAGCGGAGCCGGAGCGGCATGCAGCAGCACACGTTCCGCAACCTTTGCAAATTCCCTCGTTGACACGCGCAACGGTTTTCATAACCGGGCTGTCGCGCGTTGAACGCTCGCGATCTGGAATCTCGATCATCTCAATGGCCGTGAACGGACACACCTCGCTGCACAGCCCGCATCCTACGCAAGTGTCCTCATTTATGTAAGCTATCATCGGTTCAGACAGGATAGCCTCCTTGCTGAAGAGGCCGATCGCCTTAGACGCCGCGCCGCTCGCTTGCGCAACTGTATCTGGAATATCCTTCGGATACTGGCATGCTCCCGCCAGGTAGATGCCGTCGGTTAGCACCTCGACCGGCTTCAGCTTTGGGTGTGCCTCAGAGAACCAATCGTACTGATCCGTTGATATCCCCAGCTTGCGTGCAAGTTCTTTTGCATCCGGCTGCGGCTTCATCGCGGTCGCCAATACGACAAGGTCTGCCCGGACCTCCACAGGCTTTCCAAGCAGTGTATCCGCACCCTTCACTACAAGCTGGTCACCATCGGGATATATGCGCGAGACTCGACCGCGGATGTAGTGCGCTCCGTATTCCTCAATTGTTCGACGCACGAACTCCTCGTAACCCTTGCCGCCCGCGCGGATGTCCATATAGAACACGTACGTCTCGACGTCGTGCAGCTTGTCTTTGGCAAGAAGTGCCTGCTTGGCGTTATACATGCCGCAAACCTTGGAACAATAAGGGTA
>JAOAGX010000212.1 GCA_026415535.1 Armatimonadota bacterium
GGTCTGGTGCGTAGCTCTTGGCGAGAACGAGACCCGTCGTGACATCGGCGAATTCGCCACTTATTTTGAGGCTTTGGAAATCGAGCTGGCCAAGGAACGCCGTGCAGCTGTTACCGAATCCAACTAAGCTTGACGTGCGAAGGGCGAAAAGCCGTTCAAAAACAAGACCCTCCTCTACATTGTACCAGCCACCCTGATTTTCGAACGCCATCCGATCAAACGCTAATTGCTCACACACAACAAACACGTTGGATCACCATTTGTCGACGTGTTATCATATAACAACCTGCCTAAAAAGCAACCAGCCTACACTAAAAGCAGCATTTCTTTTGCTGTTTCGATGCCTATTTTCGAATTAGAAAGAGGAGATTTGCGCTACGTTCAAGAATATACCAGGTGGGTGGCAACCAAGCATTGTCAAGTTAGAGGATAGTCGCTATATGCTAGCACAGGACCAACCCGTGCCGGCAACAGAAACCGGCACCCAACAAGTCCCAGACGCTTACATGAACCTCGCAGATCTCGAATCCATTCTGGCTTCGTGCGCGCGACCGTTTGTACTTGCCGGCGAAAGGGAAATCAGCGTGCTGCGGAGGGGACTTACCAAGGATGGCTGGAAGAGAAGTTTGTATCTTCAACCTGCCGAAAAGCAACAGGGAATACAGGGAATATATGTGGGAGCCGGTCTGCTGTCAGTCGCAAACCAAAGTCTCGACCTAGATGCGCGAATCCCAGCCAGAAGTGGACACTTTCACCACTTCTTCTGTGACTGCGGCAGTATGCTTGAAATACCCCATAATCTCGAAATAGCTGAAAGCTATGTTTGTCCCACGTGTGGCAGAAAATATTCAGGCGAAAGATACGACGGCGCAGTCCGTGGAATGCAGCACTCGCGGCTCGCTCGCGCCGCTATCTCTTGCGCGCTCGTTTACGCAATCGAGAAAGACCAAGCTTACGCAGATAAGGTAGCCGAGATATTGACGGGCTACGCTCGCACATACCCCGGCCCGCATACAGGACCAACAGAAGGTGGTATCTTATATCAGTCGCTCGACGAGGCTGTATGGATCATTCCCCTCGCCCAAGCCTACGACCTTATATACTACTCCCGCAGTCTAAGCGACGAACAGAAAAGATTGGTAGAGGAAAAACTTTTCCGACCAGTCGCTGAAGGGCTGAGAAATATGGGAATCTTGGGCAACTGGGGATCGTGGCACTTATCGGCTGTCGGAGTCGTAGGATTGGCGATAAAGGATGCAGAGCTTCTCCAATACGCACTCGACTCATTTCGATCTCAGATTACAAACCAGCTCGGCGACGATGGATTGTGGCCCGAATCCGTGCACACCTACCACTTCTATCCGTTAAGCGCGTTCGTGCACCTGGCCGAAGGCTGCTGTCGTGCTGGCATCGACATCTACAACTGGGAGGTAAAGCCGGGTAAGTCGCTCAAGAAAATGTTCTTGGCCCCGTTGTCATACGCCTATCCTTCCTTCCGTCTGCCCGCGATCAACGACGGGTGGTATGATTCATTTTTACCAACCGGACTTTACGAGATCGCCTACCGCCGTTGGAATGAACCGATATTTGCTTGGGTACTGAAGACAGCCTACAAGTTCGGGACTTCGCCCATTAATTCTGATCAACAGGAGCACTCGTACGCGTTTGCCCGTAAGTCGTTCTACGCTTTCCTGTTCGGACGCGATCTGCCTGGTGGAATACGATCACCTCAAATCAAAAGTCGAGATTTTCCAAGCCTGGGCATCTGCACATTGCGCGACAACGACGAAGCAATGGCAACCTTTGACTATGGTCCACTATTGAGTCATGGCCACTTGGACAAGTTAAGCTTCACGTTCTATGCCAACGACACGCTTGTGGTCCCCGACTATGGCACGCCCGGCTATGGCTCGAAAATCGCCGGATGGTACGTAGATACCCCGGCACATAACACTGTCGTGGTTGACGGCAAATCCCAAAAAGAAACCCTTGACCGAAGCCTAGTCTCGCACTACACCGGCGATTACTTGCAAGTTGCCGAAGCCGTTTCGGACGAGCACTACCCGGGCATTCTACAAAAAAGGTCATTAGTGCTCGTCGAAAAGACGCTCATTGTGACAGACAAGCTCGTCTCGGAGAGTGAGCACGAATATGATTGGATGGCTAGATTCGAAGGAGAACTCAAAGGAGTTTCGGGGAAGTACGTAAGCTCAGAGTTCGACGCGGGGCGCTACTCGCTGATCGACATTGACCAAGCCTACCATGTGGAAGGGCCATTCAGGATTGATTGGATTTGCAATGGAACCCAAGTGGCGTTTGCGATCTGGACCCTAGAAGGCTCGGTCGATGTAGCTGTTGGAAGTTGTCCCGCAGAAACAGCCTCGCGGCGAGTTCCGATTGTAGTAGCCCGAAAAAGCGGAAAAGAGGCAAGATTTGTGAGTTTGTTCTCGCCGTCTAACTCGGAAATGATTGATCTAAAGGTCGAAGGCGCAGAAGTAACTTTGTCTGACGGCAGAAATGCTGATCACATATACCTCAGGGAATTTGGCGTCGCGGCCAATGTGATCGATACGGACGGCGACATCGCCGTCGTTCGCACTTGCAGATCCGCAACCCAGGACCAGGAAACATCGGAAACTCAAGAAAAAGATATTCTTTTGGTCGCCTTAATACGAGGCAGCTATGTGTCTTTCAACGGAGAAGTGCTCATTGAATGTCCTTCAAAGGTTGAGTGCGTAGAGGTCTCATTTGTGGATCGTACGCCCTCGATCAAATACTGTTCGGATACTGCCGGGACAATCAAGTTGCAAACCAACGCGCGTGCTATGCGCATCAACGGCCATCGGACATCGGCAATGAATATTGATGGATTGGCACAACTTAGAGTAACCTCGCAAATGCTCAATTTCTAGGCTAACTTTGACCTAGACGTAGCGTCCGTTATCGCAAAGGCGAGAAAACGCGCACAAATAAACCGTCCTCGACATCTTTTAGCACAACCACCTTCGGAAGAAGGATCCGCGGGAATAGCTGATCCGGACGAATTTCTAGAACACTATCGTTTAACTACTTGGAGTACTCCTGAAAATATCCCCAGCTTAGCGCCTCAAGATGGAATAGACCTAGTACCTAGAAACTGTTACTTCATTCCTGCCGGATGCGCGTGGCTACTGGCCAAAGCCTACGAGGCATATATCGCGGCAGGCGCTCGTGTTCGACTACAAGGATCATCGGAAAAGATCGGTTTAGGAAGAGGATTCTGCACGGATGTACGTGCTCATTGGCATCGGCATTGTTTTTGTTAGCATCCTCGTCGGTTACACTATGCACGGCGGCAAGGTTGCCGCTCTAATGCAGTATACCGAGTTTATTATTATCGGTGGAGCGGCATTCGGAAGTGTGGTCGTCGGCAACTCGCTCAAGGGCGCGATAGGACTTATCAAATCCGTTATCGGCCTTCTTAAAGGAAACCCCTACAAACCATCCGTGTTCCTCGAACTGCTACAGGCAATGTACGATGTCTTCAGTCTCTCAAGAGTTGAGGGTCTGCTGGCCCTCGAAAAGCACGCCGAGAATCCTCATGAATCCGAGTTGTTCCAAAAGTACAAGGCTTTCGCAAGCAATCACCACGCGCTTGACTTGTTCGCGGACACGTTGAAGGTGGTAGTGATGGGTGGCGTGTCGATCTATGACCTGTCCGATATGATGGAAATGGACCTCGACGTTCGCCGCCACGAGGCGATGAAAACCACCGGCATGCTGACCACGGTCGCCGACTCAATGCCCGGTTTCGGTATCGTAGCGGCAGTTTTGGGCGTGGTCATAACAATGCAGGCAATTGGCGGCCCACCGGAGCAAGTAGGCGAGAAAGTAGCAGCGGCGCTTGTAGGCACGTTCCTGGGCGTGCTTTTGGCCTATGGCATATTTGCTCCTCTTGCAAAGGCAACGGAACATATTGCCAACTGCGAAATGCAGTATCTCGGATGTATCAAGAATGCCTTGGTCGCATTCGCTCGCGGCGACGCTCCGCTGATATGCGTCGAGTTCGCGCGCAGAAACATCGAGCCTGAGCTACGACCAAGCTTTGCAGAAATGGAAGAGGCCTGCAGAAACCGCAAGAAGGCCGACTCACAAGAACGAGTAGCGGAGGCGGCTTAAAAGTTGGCTGAGTCCGATTCTAGCATAAGGATAGTTAAGAAAAAGAACGAGCATGGCGGGCACCATGGCGGGGCGTGGAAGGTTGCCTATGCCGACTTCGTGACAGCTATGATGGCGTTCTTCCTCGTGATGTGGATCGTTGGCCTGAACCAGTCTGTCAAGGACGCCATCGCCGGCTACTTCAAGGATCCGGTTCGGTTTATGGCCGAGGTGAAGGC
>JAOAGX010000213.1 GCA_026415535.1 Armatimonadota bacterium
AGTCAGGTGAGCTAGCCAAGTTCTGGCGCGGGCCCAAGCCCAGGCACGATCCCAATTGCGCACAAGGTCATCCCACCTCGGACTTGACGGGTCACGGCGTAGCTCTTCAACCAATGACGGGGCCACTCTTGACAGGGTGTCAAGCGTCGCCCCCGCACGAGCCCTGCACTCCAGTTGTTCACGCGTACGATTCAATTGGACCCATGCCTCCCGATACTGGTCTTTGTGTCGTTGGGTCATCGCTTCCTTCAGATTCTTCAAACATTGCAAGTCGGGAAACTTTTCCACCTTTCTCTCGATGAGCGTAACCAAGGCTCTAACTTCCGCTTGCTTGTCTTTAAACCTATCGAAAACTTCCACCCTTTCCAATGCGTTAAGGTACTCTAAAACGTCGGTCTCGTCTTGCCAGGCGGGCCCGCGATCGCCGCACTCTGCGCAAACTCGCCACACCTCTTTTGCTTTTTCATAAAGATTCAGGATCTCCGCCAGGCGCTCCCAGACATCCTCATACCAATCGATCTTTCTAGCTAAAGACTCTTCATTACATTTTTCCAAGGAAGCCCACTCCCGATCCAGTTTGGCGAGAAGGCATAAAGCTTCAGCGTGATTCCATAGCCTGTCCAATAGTCGACGTTCGCTGCACGGCTCGCCGTCTATGTGCACTCCACTGATGAAATCCAATGCAGCACGAACATTTTTGGGAAGCAGCCATCTTATACCAAACCGATCGGTCTTCCTCTCGGCTAAGAAGTCTTGCAAAACCTTAACCCTGCGCTGCAGCTCGTTCGGATCGATCGACTCAAGCCCAGTAACCTGTGCCAAAACGTCATCCCTGGGAATGGCTCGAAGCTTCTTCACGGATTCCTGCAAGTCTCTCAAACGACCTCTCCAGATTCTATCCTTCTCCGTAAAGATGTCGTAGAAAGCCCTGTCAAACCAGCTTTCCGTCCGCCGCGCTCGCAACGCCTCCACATCGTTTGCCATAGCACGGATTTGACTGGCCAGAGATTTTCTCTGATCTAGCGGTAGGCCTCTAAGTTTCTCAGTAAAGACGTGTGTATCTTCAGAATGCAGTTCTGCCTGCTTCTCTAGACGTCCAAGCTCGACAATAAGCGCCTCATATTCGTGCGGTTTCGGGATGTCATTCAGGTCAGGAAACTCACCCCCGCCGCCGCATCCCACTGGATCAGTGTATGATACCAGGGATGACAGAAGGCTACGGAAATCCTCGGCTGAACAAGGAGCGTTTTGATCCAAATTGATATCATCCTTGATGAAACCGACCTCGTCTTCCTCGCTCTTGAGCAACCGAGCGATCTCGGCTGCTGTCCCGCTATAGACACCCGCTATCTTATCGTGACGGTGAACCTCTTTTTCCCTTATAGAGCGCTGCTCTTTCAGCGCTTGCTGAAGTTTTTCTCGAGCGTTATGGAGTTCTTTGGTGAGCCGCTCCACTTCATGCCTGGAGTCTTCGTGTTTGTATTTGAGGTAGCGATCCGTAATACCCTTGACAGAGAATTCTAGTTCTTGCATACCTGCCGCATCATTGCTAAGTGCCTGAACACATAACGGTTTTATGGGGTCAGGAATCCAGCCTCTAACCACCTGAAGTGCCCTAGCGGTATGGCTGGTAACCAAAACTCGCTTTCCGGTCGCCAGCAGGTGACAGATAAGATTCGCAATTGTAAGAGACTTGCCTGTTCCAGGAGGACCCTCAAGAACTGTGCCGTGCGCCTTACTGAGGTGGCGTAGCACATCTTGCTGCTCCCGATTGGCAGGGAGAGGAAAGTATGTCTCGTTACCATCATCGTCACAGAGCAGCCTATCTTGCGAACTGGTTTCTGCTTCCTCAACCTCTTCGATAATGCTAACTTGGCGCAGCACAGCGGGCGGTATGTCGCCGCCGCGCTCAATATGCTGGATAATGGCCTCCACCATACCAAGAATCCCCTCACCGCCTCTTTTGCGAAGTATGAGGCAAGGCGAAAACGTAACTAGCGGAGTATGTGATAAATCCTTTGGCAAAGCGAAAGACTCATCATATCGAGCCTCTGGTGAAAGGGCGTGGACATACTCGCGCAGTAACTCGTGCACGGTATTCGATGTCAAGGCTTGAGTGCTGATTTCTCGAAGCCCGTTCTTGACACGATCCCGGATATGCGCAGGCGGACGCTGGGTGGGTTCCAAAATGTCCTCTTCGAGACGAAGCTCAATTCCGCTTGCTGTCGGCTCCAGACTAATGATCTGCCCCATTGGATTCAGCTCCAGGGATAGGTTAACTGTTACTAGATGTCTCTGTATTTCCACAGCCTCCGAAGGCCGCCAACTTAACAGGCCGAGTCCGATGACGACCTCATAGGTCTCGCCCAGGTGAAGTTGACGCTGGTACATAAGGAACAGGTCTTCGTAAAGCTTTTTGGCCTTGTACTTCGGGGCCACGCGCTCTCTCCAAGGCCACCACTGGGTCTGGACATAGTTTTCCCACGCCTCTTTGATCTCCTGGGGCGGCTCTGGTGCACTGGACGGCAGGCCAGCGTTGTCTGCCTCTACGAAATCCTCCGACGACTCGTCTTCCGACCGAACTGTCTCGCCTCTGAGAAGGTTGGGCATATCCAAACTTGCGTCACCCAGCTCACTTGGACTAAGCCACTCGAGGAGTATCCCTGGTGGCTCCGGATACGGCTCTATCTTGGGACACTGAACTTCAAGCCACGTTTCCTCTTCCTCGGCAAAGTCACCACGCGCAGCAAAACGGCAGTGCGGCGCATCGGGAAGATCGTCGAGGGGAACGACTAGCTCGTAGTTGCGGTAGCTACGAACAGGAACCCGACGGAGCTCTATCAGCCCGCGTATGAACTGATAAAGCCTTTTAGCTTTGTCTCTAGCTTCTGCGTTAGCATTCAACGCCATTCCAATATCACACCCCATTTGCGCTCTTTAACTGGTATAAGGGAGATAAGTTGTGAACGATATGTGGTTGATAAATATTTTTTGCCGCACACATGTATTTAGCATCGAACGCGCCTACTCCTCCTTAGGAGTAGTTACCTCCCGGCCACAAAGACCTTTTTTCACTGCAGCAGAGCAGGAATGGAAACGCTTTTCGGATAATCAGCTTCGTGAGCACTTGGTTATGGAAGGAGAGTTTTGCATGACTCGGGCAATTGTACTCATTTTTGTTCTCCTCGTGGCTTGTTCGGCGGGAGCAGAGCAGTTGTCGCAAGTAAACGTTCGGGATTTCGGCGCTAAAGGCGACGGATCAACAGACGACACCGCCGCGTTTCAGGCTGCTCTAGATTCCCTAGCGGAAAAAGGTGGCACGGTTTTCGTGCCGGCCGGAGTGTACCTAATTAAAACACACATACGCGTTCCCAACAATGTAACGCTCGAAGGCGTTTGGAAGGTACCGGTTTGCTTTCGTGGAGGATCCGGCAGCACGCTGTTGGCAGTCGAAGGAGAAGGCTCAGAAGAAGGGCCGCCCTTTATCACACTCGCCATCAACGCCACAATAAAGGGCCTTACTATATTCTACCCCAACCAAAGACCAGACGCGATCAAGCCATACCCGTGGTGCGTGGCGTGCGAAGGTGGGGAAAACGCATCGATAGTGGACTGTCTTCTTGTGAACCCATACAACGCCGTCGATTTCGGCAGCAAACCGTCTGGCAGGCACTATATTCGCAACCTTTATGGTCAGCCACTGCGGCGAGGCATCTTCGTCGACAAGTGCTACGACATAGGCCGAATTGAAAACGTCCACTTCTGGCCGTTCTGGACCTGGGATGAAAAAACCGGCATCCGTGAGTGGCTTTTCCAAAACGGCGAAGCGTTCATCTTCGCCCGAACCGATTGGGAGTACGTCTACAACACATTCTGCTACGGTTACAAAATCGGCTACAGGTTCATTCAGTCAGAAAATGGGGCGGCCAACGGTAATTTCCTAGGAATAGGAGCGGATGCCACAAACATCTCGGTGCTAGTGGAGCAGTCTCAGTCGCCCGGACTGTTGATTACCAACGGCGAGTTTGTGAGTTTCCAAGGTAATGATCCCACCGAGATCGTTGTAAAGGAAACCCATCGAGGAGTGGTGCAATTCGTAAACTGCTCATTCTGGGGTCCCGCTCACCAAATCGCAAAAATCGACGGAACCGGAACGGTCAGCTTTACCGCGTGCAATTTCTGCCATTGGGATCATCCACGCAAGGGAACACCTGCAATCGAGACATTTGGCGGTAACCTGCTGGTCAACGGATGCAACTTTATGTCGGCTGGCAAGCAAATAGCACTCAGAGGTAAGACCCTATCGGCGGTGG
>JAOAGX010000214.1 GCA_026415535.1 Armatimonadota bacterium
ACGCCATCGCATACGGCAGAAACTTCTCGAAGTAGTTCTGTCTCTCCTGATGTTCAATTAACTCGCGTTCCGCACGGGAGAGATATTCCTCGAAGCCTCGCGCGGCAATGAGAACATCCTTACCCTTGCGAGTCTTACGTGGCATAGCGCGGGCAGTGAAAGCCAGTATCAGCCCGCAAATTGCCACCGACACTCCCCAACCCGTCGGGACCAGAACCGGCATCTCCTCCGCAAGAGACACAATGAACAGGATTCCTCCGAGCACTATGATCGCGATGGCAATACCTTGATAGGTCTTGCGGACCGCCTCAGGCGAACGCTTGAAGTAACCGTGCTTCACCATCGAGCTGTAAAGCGTTCGCTGGAGTTTCGGAATATGCGTGTAGAACTGATGCTTAAGCGCGGAGATTACGCAGAACTGCTTTCCCTCAAACAATCCGTGAATAAGCGAAGACTCGAAGGGCGTCAAGCTTGGGTCATTTACTACCTCCTGAAACGGCTTGGTAAGTTCGAGCGTGTAATCTCTGGTAGTGCCCAGGAAGCCCCTTTGAGCCTTTTCCTTTATTGTAAGGAATCCTTTTACAGCCAGATCGACGATCGAGGCTGATATGTCACGCATATCCACACGCTCGTCAATGAGCGTACCCAACTCTGCTGGAATGAGATTGTCTGGAGGATCGAACGTGACTACCTCCGACCGACCTGTATCAGGATCTGCGCCAACCCTAAGCCAGTAGACAAAGAGCGCTATTACGAAGATTGGGACGAGGAAGAAATACCCGTTGTCAGTAACGAACCAGATGGCCTCTTGTTTGAACGGTGGCGGGTTTACGATTTCCTTGGGCCACCCGACAATAACTGTCATCGCCTCACGCGGGGAAAGTGGTTTGGTCATCCAAAATCGGACGGTGCGGTTGTCGAGAATATCGTAAACCGCAGCCGTGCCCGTCTCGCCATAGTAACCTGTGTAACTTTTGGCACGTATTGAGCCGTGCGGCGCATCCTTGGGAAGCCTTACTATGCACGACGCGTTAAGGATCGGAACTTCCCAATCCGTGCCGACAGCATTCCAGTAGATTTCATCGTGGTCTGAGAAGAAGTGAACTGCGCGCCAGAGGCGGTATCGAATCACATACGTGCGCACGTCGCTCACTAGAACATTGGGATCGCCGATTCGAAGATGCAAATTGCCGTACCGGTACTTCTTCAGGGTCTGAAGCGGATAGCCGGCACGATCGGTCACACGGACATCTTCGAGTCTAAGCCGGTAGTTGTTGCCCCAGTTATCCTTGCCAGTGAGCGGAATGTCTCGGTAGATGCCGTGGTGAGGATCCCCAGTAAAGTCGGCGGTGATCTCCTCGGTGACGTTGATGCTGCTGTCCGGTTGGATTTCCATGACGGTGACATAGTTCTTGATCGGAAAAGCAGCCACCGGACTGACGGCAAGTATCGTCAGCACCACAAACCCAATTTCCAACCCCAACTTCCTAAACCCCATCTTTCTCTCCCGTCATATCGATCTTGAGTGCCTCGCGCTCCTCATCGGCGACTTGGAAATAAGGCAGCGGCCGGACTCCAGCCATCGCCGCGATGAGACTCGACGGAAACATCTCCCGTTTGGTATTGAGATCCCGCACGACTGCGTTGTAATAACGCCGCGCGTACTGGATGTGATCCTCGACCTCGGCGAGCTGTGCCTGGAGATCTCGAAAGTTCTTGTCTGCTTTGAGTTCAGGATAGGCTTCGGCAATAGCGAAAATCGACTTGATTGCCCCAGCTAGCTGGGATTCAGTCTCGTCGCGCTCGGACGCATTCTCAAGCCCCATCGCGCGTGAGCGCAGGCGCGCCACGTCCTCAAACACGCTCTTCTCGTGCGACGCGTAACCTTGTACCACCGCTACCAGATTCGGAATCAAATCATGCCGCCGTTTGAGTTGAACATCAATATCGGCCCATGCGTTCCTAGCGCGGTTCTTGAGCGAGATGAATGAGTTGAACGTGATGACGACGTAGGCCAGGACTATTCCGATAAGAACAAGAGCAATCCACATGTTTGATCACAAGGGGTTATTGGCGTTTAAAACGCGGAGTTCCTGCCCAAGCAACGGTTTTTGATCGCTAGGATTGATGATGATCGCCCGAAGTATGTTATCCAAAACACGGAACGCTCCCCGCGGTCGTGCCTCATGGGTCCAGTAGATTTAGTAGATTTTGGCCCGCGCCAGTAATTAGATTCTTCACTTCGCTCATAATGACGACTATGCGACTGTCTAGATCGGACAAGTTCTGGTTCGTACCATCAATAAGACCCTTCGATTTGCTCAGAACAACGATTATGCTCGACCTTGACGCGCGGTGGGGATTGCTCTACCATGCGAACATCGATATCAGACCAGATTGTGATTCCACGCAGAGTACGCAAAGAGCTGCATATCAGCAAGCGACAAAAAATGAGTGTTCTCGCGCCATTTGGCACGATTATTATACTACCGCCCGAAGTTAGTATCGCGGACATAGCCGTGCAGAAAACTGCGTCTATGCTTATGGGAACACGGGTAGTCGTATCTGACGAGAGCATCGCAGTTGCCGCCGCAGAAACTGGCATCCGCCCAAAGCTGCCTATGGCAGACGACATTATCTACGCGACGGGCCAATCCCACAGCGCAACATTAGTAATAACCAACAACGCCCGCTTACAAGGGCTTCCGGACGTCGTGTCCGTCCCACCACGGAAGCAAATCCGATCGTCTGAAGAGGCGAATAGTTGAATTCTCAATCGCTCAACAACCTCTCTCGCGCTATTCGTTCGCCAGTTCCGTTTTGGTTCATAAACGGACCGATCAAAGAGTGGCAAATCGTTCGTGAGTTCGAAATGATGGCCGAGAAGGGTATCTCGGAGGTGATCGTACATCCGCGCTATGGCCTAGAAATAGAGTACCTCTCAGAGGAGTGGTTTTTGATATTTGGCTGGTGTGTGCGCGAAGCAAAACGGCGCGGAATGTTCGTATGGATCTACGACGAGTTCAACTGGCCCTCCGGGACTGCCGGTATGACTGTTCAAAAGATGGATCCCAACTACCGCGGCAAGCATCTGGCTGTCGAATCGAAGCCGCTGCACGAGGTTGACCTGAACGAATTCGAACCAGGAATCTGCATGATTGCAGCGAATATCGAAGGCGGAACTGTTACCAAGACGCGACTGCTAGAAAGCTTTGACGACATGGTCTCGCTGACCGGAAACTGGCGGATATTCAACTGCACGCTTCGGTTTGATCCTTACTATATCGACACTCTGTCCAAGGACGCCGTAGACAGTTTCAAGCGCACGACCTACGAGGAATACTACAAGCGCTTCGGCGATGAGTTCGGAAAAACCATCCGCGCGATATTCACCGATGAACCCTCGATCTACTGGGTCTCGGTCGGCTATGACGACTGGAACCTGCCCTATACCGACGATTACTTTTCCACATTTGAGTCGCGATACGGATACGACTGTCGGCCTATGATACCGTATCTGTTCTACCCCGGCAGAGAAGGAGTCTCGTTTCGAACTGATTACTGGGAACACGCGGGCTATCTATTTAACGAACGATACCATAGGAACCTGGGAGATTGGTGTCGAGAACACGGGATCATCTACACCGGCCATAACAACCACGAAGAGCCGCTCCGCTACCAGATTCGTTTTCAGGGCGATATGTTCGGCACAATGCGCGCAATGGACATCCCTGGTGTAGACCACCTTGGCAAGCAAACTCTTGGTAACCCCTGGATATCGATAATTGGACACAAGATATGCTCCTCCGAAGCCCACTTCGACGGCAAGGCGCGCGCGATGAGTGAAAGCTTCGGCGTCATGGATTGGGACACGACGTTTGCTAACCTCAAGCGGGTCGTCGATTGGCAATATGGGTTGGGAATCAACCTTCTGGTCCCGCACGCCATCTACCACACGATATCAGGCATGACTAAGCGCGAGTGCCCGCCCAGCTTCTTTTATCAGTCGCCTCACTGGGATGATTTCGAGTATTTCGTGGACTACGTAAGAAGGCTCGAGGAAATGCTTACCGAAGGTCGTCATAGATGCAGAGTCGCGGTGCTTTATCCATCGAGCGGGCTCTGGGCGAGTTACCAATCCGACCGCAAGACCGTCGATTTCGAACACACCGACAACTCGCTCAACTCTCTATGTTTGGAGCTCGTTCGCAATCAGATCGACTTCGACCTGATAGACTTCCGGGCACTTTCAGAAGCGGCTATCGAAGATGGCAAGGTCAAACTAGCCGACGAAGCCTATGACCTCCTGATC
>JAOAGX010000215.1 GCA_026415535.1 Armatimonadota bacterium
TGGTGGACGTTCTCAGCTATAGACCGGCATAACATTGTCGATGACCGTAAAGACTTACCGAGTGCTCCGAGCCACGCACCACTTCAACGCGGTGAATAAACACAGTGCTCTTTGAATAATGCAGCATCCTTTCGACGTTACAGGCAGCCAGGCAAAAATAAATGGTGCGGGTCTTGCTCTAGGTTGTTGTGAATAACGCAGTATCCTTTTGGCCTTCAAGCTGCCAAAAGATGACAACATTCACACTACGTCATTCTGAGCAAAGCGAAGAATCTCGGTGTTAAGTCAAGACTTCTTGCCCCGCCAAGGATGAATGTGTGGTTTACCAACAAAAAGCACACTAAAGGAGCGCGCTTAACTACAGATCGTCAGATTCACGCAAACGCCGGATCTTCCGAGTCCGTTTCGCGTTCTATCTTCGCTACTGAGACTGAAATGCCTCAATTAGTGCAACAATGTTGGCTGGAGGAACGTCGCCGGGGATGGAGTGAGTGGGAGCAGCTATGTACCCGCCTCCCTCACCAACCGTTGCAATCATCTCGCGCGCGACTTTCTTTACTTCTTCAGGCGTGACCCACGGCAAGACGCGCTGGGTGCTGATTCCGCCCCAGAATGTGAGGTCTCGTCCGAACTCACGTTTCACGGCCTTCACATCGTATATCTCTGGCTGGAAAGTCTGATATACGTCAAGACCGATCTCAATAAGGTCGGGCAAAAGCTCATGAATATCTCCGCAAGAATGCTGAAGCACGTATTTGCCGGCCTGCTTGGCCCGTTCGTAAAGTCGTTTCATCCGAGGCTTGAGAAATTCGCGCCAGTGCGGAGCGCCCATTATTGTTCCACGCTGTTGACCCCAATCGTCGCCAAACATAAACCCGTCGATAGGATATTTGAGGACCTCCTCCATAACGCACAGGTTGAACTCGCAGATCGCATCGAGCAGATCGTGAACAAAACTCGGCTCGGAGACCATGTCCACAAGTAGGTTTTCCATTCCACGTAGAGTCCACGCGCGCTCGAACATCGAAAATCCGATGTTGAAGACGGTGAAAGTGTCATGCGACGTCGCAAGCAAGGCTTCGCATGACCTGCGAATCGCATCCACGTCAACCTTCGGAAACTCGTAGACTGCAAGGGTTGGCTCCGAAATCAAATAGTTCTCGACAACCCCGATGTCTTTATCAACCCCATTTTTGTTCCAAACAACCCCAAAGTGATCGCGCCAGTAGCCGGATCCAGGCGGGTTCTCCACCTTCCAACCATAGTGCGCGGCCAAAATGTGCTGTCCGATTCGCTCTACATAACCTGGATCGCCTACGTAATCCACCAGTCTCTCGTAAGCCTGGCTAGTCAGGTCAACAGTGTACGGACAAATGTCGGGCTGTCTGTGATTGATTGCCGCGATAACTCGCTCACGTCTGGTCAATTTTGGCTTACTCCTGGTTAGTACAAAAAGAGATTTTTTGCAGGACAAGATTACCGCAGACGGGAGCGTTCGTCAACAAAAGAGACTTAGATGATCCTGAAGCTGCGCGTCGTACCTTTGGAGTGCTTAGTGATTCATAGCTCTCGAAGTTGCCGCGTAAAATACAGCGTTACAAAGAGATCCTTCGCTTCACTCAGGATGACACGACTGAGTCCACGGCTGGACATGGGCGTTACAAAGAGATCCTTCGCTGCGCTCAGTAAGACTATAACCTAACCGCATATTGGAGAACACAGTTTCTAAGATAACACTGTTTCCAAGATAAAGTTGTTACGTGTCCTTCGAGAACAAGATTCTCGAAAGACCGTTTAGGAGCACCTAATCAATTAAAAGTGGCGATTTATCGGGGAGACGTGCTTTTCGGGAAAGAAGTTGCATTTGGAGGCAGAACAAGAAGGATTTCCCCAGGTTTGACGTATCCGATTTTGCGCGCTTCCTGGGCTGCCCCATGCGGCTTTCGTATGTATATAAGTTGGCGCTCGAGCTTTTCGTTGCTCTTCTTGAGTGATTTGAGTTCGGCAGCAATCCTCTTATACTCGCTGGACTCGGCCTTCAAGAGCCTCAGAGGTCTTGACACCGTCCCAATAACAACCTGAGCAAGCAACAAAATTGCCACCGCGATCGCTAAGAACTTCACTAGCGGCCATACGACTACTCGCCAAACAGACCGCCGACGTGTCCTTCGTTGAGGTGGCTTTCGCTCAATGGTACGTATCGTTGGGGCCGGGGTAATCATGTGCTTGTAACCTCCTGGCTGCCCTAACGGCATATGGATTCAGGTGCGACGTGATATTACTCAATTGCCTCGCTTGTGTCAATCGAACGGATGGTCTATTTTAAAGCTAGGCCGAAATAGATTCTTCGCTACGCTCAGAATGACGAAGATATGAGCTTAGAATGACGGAGATATGCACCCAGAACGCCAAGGCCGTGCGTTCAGAATGATGTAAATGCGCGCTAAGGGCGATATGAATGTGCGCTAAGGACTAATAGGATGTGCGCTGAAATACCTTAGGTCTGATGTATAATGAGAGACGACATTCGATATGTTTCAGACCGGAGGTTTGAAAATTGTCCAAACCAACAGCCGTCGTCAGAAGAGATATTATTGCCTCCACAGGTCCGAGTGTTTACGGCATTAAGCGAATGGATCGCGTAGTCTCGCCCAATGGGGAAAGGTTCGTTTTTCTTGGAGTAGCTGACGGCATTTGCCATCTCGAACGAGAAGATAAGACCCAAGGACCACCTTTCATAGAGGTGGATAGCGAGGAGTTCCACAAGTGGAAGAAGGGATGACTACGCCGAAGTTCTGAGCTAGCGAAGAATCTCGATGCGACGTTTCAACCCTTCGCTGAGCTAATGCGGACCGCACGAAACTTTTAGTTAGACCAGCTTACGTTATCCGTTACTGAATAACATACCCCGAAAAGCGGCCTCTTACTAATCGGCACATTATCTGGGGTAGGAGATTTTGTAATAACTTCTTTTTGCAAGATTTCGTGGCTAAGAAAAGGAACCTCATCCTCCAACAATCACGCTTACGGCATTCGCATCCCTGGGCATCACTACACGAATATAGCCCTGACCGTAAGGCTCGACAGAAGAGACGCCGACAACCTTTACTAAGTCACCTACCTGAGCGGTCGAACCGGGTGCATAAACTTTGCAACCTGTAGCAGGACCGCACGGAGCATTCGAACCATCGTCCACATAGAGAACCCGCACGCCGCGTTCGTCTGTGGCCGTCATAACGACCCGACCAACAATCGCAACCAATAAGCCGACGTTGTTCGATCCGACCCCGCCTGTCGGGCCTATCGCCCAGGACACAGTGGCACCGCCGACCGCTGCCGTGGACATAAAAAGCGGTCTAATCGGGTTTGATGCTGTCCCGGACTTTGCATAACTCACGCCTTGCACAATCCCGCTTTGATTGAGAAAGCCTATCGTGCGCTCGCCATTGGTTGTTGCGATAGGTCCAGAGACGTTCGCCAGATCGCCAGGTGCAACCGATATTTGCGGCAAGGGCGAGTCCTGTGCGTTGCCCGCAATGACCTTGATTGCCGAAACGCGGTCTTCCTGCTGGACACAAAAATAAGGCACGCTTTTCCACTGTGATTGAATCTGAGTCTTGAACGTGCCCGTCGCCGTCACCTCGGCAGAGGCCAAGTTTACTATCTTGCTTGGGCTATAACCCAAATATTGCGCCGGGGCGTCGTCTCCCCAGAGCTTGGCCTGAACCACCGATCCACCCTCAGGAGTAACTGAGGTGGTTGTGTGGTAATCGATCCAATAGTAGCCCTGGAACTGGCCTTGCTGCGTTCCGCGGTCGTGGGGATTATTGGACCAAGCAAAGTGTAAGCCGCCATTTGAGTCGACAGTTATATTTCCCGGTTCCTGCGCCCAGATTCCGCTGGTACAAGAGGCCGAACAAACGGCGCTCGGAAACGACCACCCGTCCGAATCCTTGAACATGTGAATTGGCACGACTAAGCTAACCCCGTTTTCGTTGGTCGAACCCGTCGGTTTGAAGAAAATGCAGTGAATGCGCCCCGACGGATCAGCAGCTAGACTAGGAAAGGTTCCAAACCCAAGCCAATTTCGCTCGCCGAACGTGTTGCCGTCTGGCGAACGTGAATACCAGACTTCGCCGTTCAACGAGTAGGCTACGTGCACACCCGACCCGGTCACTGCTATGGCGCCCGCACCTGTACCCTGGAC
>JAOAGX010000216.1 GCA_026415535.1 Armatimonadota bacterium
TGGCTTACCCGTCGCGGGATTAATCGAACTCGGTCCCGTAGACCCTTTGCAGCCCCCTATGACATTAGAGCAGATTACGAAGTACTTGTTCGTGTCAAAAGCCTTTCCCGGGCCGACCATATTGTCCCACCAGCCGGGCTTGCGGTCGTCCGGATGATGCCTACCTGCCACGTGTGCGTCACCCGAGAGAGCATGCAGAATCAAAATGCAGTTGGACTTGTCGGCGTTCATCTCGCCGTAGGTTTCATAGGCGAGCGTTATTGGTCCGA
Organism: Armatimonadota bacterium; assembly: GCA_026415535.1. GTDB lineage: Bacteria > Armatimonadota > UBA5829 > UBA5829 > UBA5829 > CALJES01. Next base: position 270 of record JAOAGX010000216.1, read on the forward strand.
GCTTTCGACCACACTCGAGCTGGAGCTCGTTAGGCGGCTCGGCAAACGTAAAGTATTTAGTTTCGACTATTCCGACAGAACCTTTCTCTTGCATTCTGAACACAGCGAGGGATTTTCCAGCCTAAACATTTTCAAGATCGTGCTTGCTGTTATTCCAAGGCCTGATTGATATCTGCTATGATATCGTCAACATCCTCAAGCCCAATTGAAAGTCTGATAAAGTCGTCAGTCACCCCTGCAGCTAACCGCTCCTCAGGCGTTAACTGCTGGTGAGTCGTGCTCGCCGGATGAATCACCAGCGATCGCGCGTCGCCTATGTTAGCTAGGTGCGAAAGCAGCTTCACGCGGTTGATGAACCGTACACCCGCCTCGTAGCCTCCCTTGACACCGAAGCCGACAATGCTGCTGCATCCTCTAGGCAGGTACTTTTGCGCCAGGGCGTGACTTGGATGGTTTGGCAGTCCCGGGTAGTTAACCCAGCTTACCGCCGGATGCCTGGTCAAATGCTCCGCCACTTTAAGCGCGTTCTCGCTGTGCCTAGCCATTCTCAGAGACAAGGTTTCGATCCCCTGCAACACGAGAAACGCGTTAAACGGACTGATGGCAGGCCCAATATCTCTCAACGCAACCACACGCACCTTTGCCGCGAATGCTGCTTCGCCGAAAGACTCTGTATAAGAAACACCGTGATAACTTGGATCAGGTTCTACAAGCTCCGGAAACTTGCCGTTTGTCCAATCAAACCTCCCTGAATCAACAATGACTCCACCTAGTGACGTGCCGTGACCGCCAAGCCACTTGGTAAGTGAGTGTATCACAATATCTGCACCCCATTCAAAAGGTCGGCATAGATAGGGAGTCGCAACCGTGTTGTCCACCACTAAAGGGATACCAGCCTCGTGTGCTATCTTTGCTACTGTCTCAATGTCCAGAACTTCTAGCTTTGGATTACCGATCGTTTCCCCGTAAAGAAGTCTTGTTCGTGAAGTGATAGCCCTACGGTAGTTTTCGGGATCGGTGGAATCAACAAACACGGTATTGATGCCCAGGCGGCGAAGCGTATTGTTAAATAGTGTATAAGTCCCACCATAAAGCGCCGATGAGGATACTATTTCGTCGCCTGCCTTTGCAACGTTGAGAATGCAAAGCGTCTCGGCCGACTGCCCGGACGCAGTACAAACCGCTGCCGCGCCGCCTTCCAGCGCAGCAATTCTTTTCTCGAGCACATCAACCGTCGGATTCTGCAGGCGCGTATATATGAACCCAGACTCCTCAAGAGCAAAAAGCCGCGCAGCATGCTCCGTGTCGCGAAACACATATGATGTCGTCTGATAAATCGGCACCGCACGTGAGCCGGTCGGATCAATTTCATGTCCCGCATGCAGCGCGAGAGTGTCAAACCCGTATCTGTTTTCCATCGTCACAAATACCTCATTCAGAGAATAACACTTTTACCCCGACCGTGCAATCGCCGCTAAATTCAGCACCTTGCAAAAGCACAGCTAAAGTTGTGCACTCCGTTTTGGAGTGATGCGTGATACACAGCTTTGAGACGAAAGCTTCTTCGAGGCAAAGGCTTCTGGTCACTAAGCGTTCCAAGAACTTTGGCTTTGGGGGAACTGGTCCCTGAAACGCTTCGGAGAAAAAGGCTGGTGTTCCGAAAAATTTTTCGCTGTCCCCAGAATGACAGTCCAAGATTGCGTCGCTCTGGTCAAATGTACAGGAACAGGGGTGCTCAGCATAAGTTTTTCGCGGTTTTTCCTTAGTTGAGCTTGAAACCCTTGCCATTTCCGCGCTTGATGTTATATAATCCTTCGCGATGACTGCCATTGACGAGACCGACAAGGAATTTGGCGAGGGTTTGGACGCCGGAAGGCAAGCCGTAAGTGCAGCAGCGTCTAAGACGGTCGATGCCCTTGATCTTGCCATCGAATTGCTCGAGGATATTCAAAAAGTAGTGTCCAGCGGCCGACCCAAAACATTCCGAATCCGCTTTGGAGACAAGACCATAGCAGAAATTCCGGTTGCGCTTACTGCAGTGATGGCATTCGTCGCCGGTGTAGCGGCTGTAATGCTCACCAAGCTAGCCATCGAGGTCGAACACGAAAGCTGAGCCGGTCTAGGAAGAGGTGAACGCGTGCAGGAGCAATTGCAAGAAGAGCGGAGTCTCTCACATTCGCGATATGCTCTCCTAACCGACCAAGAGATAGTAAAGATAGCCCAGGCGGGAGACGAATCTGCCGCTGAATATCTGCTCTACAAGTATCGCGGCCTTGTGAGAACGAAGGTGCGATCCTATTTCTTGATGGGCGCGGAGAAGGAAGATCTGCTGCAAATCGGAATGATTGGCCTGTGGCAAGCGGTTGTGGATTACCGTCCGGAAAAGGACATATCATTCCTGTCCTTCGCGCGCATCTGTATAGAACGACACGTCATCACGGCTATTAAGACCGCCACTCGTAGAAAACAGACCCCTCTTAACACGTCAGTGTCGCTCGAGTATCCTTCTGATGATAGCGACTCCGAATGGAACTTGGCAGACATACTGGTCTCCGACGATACTGTTGACCCGGAGGAACTCGTGCTCAAGCGGGAAGACAACAACCGTCTTCAAGCTATGCTTAGACGGCTGCTTTCCGACTTCGAGTGGCGGGTATTGTCCGGATACCAGGTAGGCAAGTCATACCGCGAGATCGCCTGCGAGTTGCAGTGTAAGACCAAATCAGTAGATAATGCTCTGGCTCGTATCAAGCGTAAGATATCGCTTGCTCCACACGCCTGGCCCGGAATTACGGACAACAACTAGAATACTTGAGACAAATACCCCGTCGAAGCAAAGGCTCCGAACCACGTACCACTCCACTAGTTCGGAGCCAAGCTTCATAACTTATCGAGCTTGTCGGAGAATTTGTACCCGCAAACTGAGCGAGAGTCGCAACTTTTTGTAGCTAACTACCTGTTGGAAATTGGACGGCTGACAGAATCTGGCAGAGCGCAAACATTATCAAGGTAGCCGGGAAAGCTTAGCATTTCGAGTAGGCTGCGGGCTTATTACGGAGATAGAGTTTTTTCGACCCTCAGGACAACTATCGACTACGAACTCAAGATACGACCTCGACCTTTTTTGCCTGAAGTCCCTTAGGAGTCTCGGCCAACTCGAACTTCACTGCCTGGCCAGGAGTAAGGGTTTTGAAACCTTCCTTGGTAATTTCGGAATAGTGTACGAAAATGTCTACCCCTGCGTTCACCGAATCGTCCGCTTGGATAAACCCGTAACCTTTAGCGTCACTAAACCATTTTACCTTTCCTGTAGACACTATTTTCTCCTAAGAACACATATCGGACAACAATAGTTGCCCGAAATATTTAGCACAGCGGATTATAGCATGCCTCGATGAAATCGTCAAGCACTTTGGTGATCAAATGAGGTATGAGAGAAGTGTTTTAAAACAACATAGGCACATTACCAACCAAATGTAGATTATGGTTCGGTTGGACTAATTTAACGACACTTTGCGTTCTTGGACACGACGAATAACGCGAAGAAGTTTTTTGGCTTCGAGCATTTCCCTGTCAAGCAGCAGAGCCTTCTCGAGCTCGATCCGCGAATTCCACAGCTTGCCAAGTTTAAAATAGGTCGCACCCAGATGATACCGAAGCGTCGGATCGTCTGGTTTGAGCCTAACAGCTCTTTCCAATGTACGGGCCGCGTCTGAGTAGCGCTTTTTCTTGTACTGTGCCCAGCCGAGTGTGTCCACTATGTTCGCATCGTTTGGCAAGAGCCTCACCGCGCGCTCGGCAAGTAGCAAAGCTTCGTCAAGCTTGATGCCCTCTTCCGCGTAAAAATAAGCGAGGTTGTTCATAAGAGCCGCGCTGTTCGGCGCAGTTGTAAGGGCTGCACGATAGGCCCGTTCAGCCTGAACC
>JAOAGX010000217.1 GCA_026415535.1 Armatimonadota bacterium
CCGCTGAAGCATGCTATACATACCAAACCGGCACGGCCCTTCCGAATTGCCCTGGAAAAACGCCTCCTTCTTGGGATCGAAGTCCGGCTGGTTGACGCGGTATAACATATCCTCTGTGGTCATAAGTGCGGGAAGGCAGACATCTTCCGAAATCACCCTTCTCGCGAGGTTGAGTCCCGGGTCCGGTGAGCGAGGCAGAACATCCGCGTCAATGCCGTAGGCGCGCATAGCGGCGGCTAGAACCCGAGCTGCCTCGCTCGCGTATGGTATCCACACCTTTCGGTTGCCGAGCTTAGTAATAGCAGTGTCCGTAGTTCGAATCGCTTGAAATTGCTTTGTAAAGCGCTTGGTCGCGGTGTCGGCGAATGCTTCGATTCGGGTTATGACGCCTGCATCGGCCGTGTGCTCGTCGATTTGCATCACATAGCACGGCTCGCCAATCTCGTCCTTGAAGAACGGATTGCCGAATGAGTCTGGTCCACAGGCGAAGTAAGTTATCACCACAGCGCGCAATCGCACGTCCTGCCTTATGAGCCTGGCGGCCATCAGCTTCTTCTGAATCTGACGCGAGTAGGCGTTGGGCCAAACATCGGAAATATCGACCGTATCCAGCGGCAGAAAGTCCTGTGGGATCGCAAGTATGCCTAGATCCTGAATCTTCTTGCCGATATCCATGTTGAGCGCTGGGTCCCACAGTGTATACGGCCTGCTAATCACCACGAAAGCTACAGCGTCCTCCGGCAGGCTTCTCAAAACCTCTTCGCCTCTCGCAGCGACTCGTCGCCGGAACTCTTGCAGAGTCCGCCATCCGACCTCGAACGCCGCACGCGACTCCCGCGCCGACTTGCCTAGCTCGCACCCAACCTGAGTAAACACCTTGCGCAAGTGATTGACCCCGCGCTTGAAGTGCAGCCTTGGCGTTACGTATCTGATCCCACGCTCCGTGACCCCAACGGCCGACGCGATCACCTCCGGAGCCGCCTGTAGATACGGACAAGTTTGTGCTTGGCGAAGATTGGGGTTCGGCTGTTCAGTCGATTGAATACCGGGCGCAAAGATGACATCTACGCCCTTCTCGATCAGGTCCATATAATGCCCGTGAGCAACCTTGAATGGGAAACACGGCTCGCCGATGGAAACCTCCAAACCCATCTCGATAATCCGCTTGTTGGTCGGGTCGCTCGGGACGACCTCGAAGCCCAACTCACCGAAGAAAGCGGCATAGAGTGGGTAATACTCCGAGAACATAAGACCGCGGGGAATGCCAATTTTGAGTTTGCGCCCATCCTCCTCTTTGTCGGGGGAAAAGTTGTATTGTCCTTTGTCTTTGGAGTAATGAGAAGCCGTTGCCACTCTACTTGAAGATGAAGGATTGGAAGAAGTCAGCTTGTACGCCTCCATCATCATCTTCTCGCGCTCGGCAAAAAGATCCGGCAGGTGAGAACCTAGATTCCTCTTGTGAACCGCGCTGAACTTCTCGCAGCGGTCATTGTAGTAATACTTCAGCCCGCCCTCGATTTGGAACGTGTTCACATCACAGCGGTTCGGACAGCCTTTGCACTCGAACGAAGTTACTTGATACTTAGACTCGGCGATCTTATCGAACCCGCGGAAGCTCGATTGCTCAATGTCCGACTTGTAGGCAAGCCTCGCTGCGCCAACCGCTCCCGTAATATGCGGATAAGGAGGCACTACGATCTCTCTACCGAGCACTGTTTCGTAGGCTGCCACCATGCCCTTGTTGAACGCAACAGCCCCCTGAAACGCCACCTTCCTGCCAATGTCGCGGCTGCCAACGTTTTTGTTAAGGTAGTTCTTCACGCTCGCAAGGCAGATACCCGCCGCCAGGTCCTCCACCGGCACGTTGTTCTGCTGGTAATAGACCATCGCCGACTCGGAGAAGACCGTGCACGTCCAATCGAGGTCCGGCGGTCGTGTGTTTCGCAAGGCGACATTCCCGAACTCTTCGAGCGGAATTCCGAGCCGCTCGGCCTGCTTCTCTAAAAACGCGCCGGTTCCCGCAGCGCACGCCTTGTTCATCTCGAAATCGATGATCGTATCGCCGTCAAGGCGAATATACTTGGAGTCCTGGCCGCCTATCTCGAAAATCGAATCGATGTCGTCGGCGTAAGAGAGAGCGCCACTCGCCTGGGCGGTAATCTCGTTCTTGATGAGGTCCGCACCTATGTAGTCACCGGTCAGATACCGCCCGCTGCCGGTTGTCGCCGCGACAATCGTGCCGATCTCCAGATCTTGTTCCTTGATCTGATTGTGAATCTTTGACAGCGTATCCCGCACGGCAGAGAGAGGATCGCCGTCGGTGCGGCGATAGTAGCTCGCGAGGATTACAAATTTGCCGTCGATCTCGGTAACCAGAGCCGCCTTAGTGCTTACCGAGCCTATATCGACACCAAGGCCAGCCCTAGGCACAAATCGTGAGCTTAAAGCCGGAACTCCGGCGTCCTCAGGTCCACGAGCTGGACAACCTGTCCCGTGAAGCCTGATCGGTTCGCATCCCGGATATTCGATGGGCCTTGCAAGCTGTTCCTCAAGCCGCCCTATGGCGTCGCGCAGGTTGATTGATTGCTCTGCCCGCAAGGCAGCGCCAATCGCGCCCAGGGTCCGATTGTGTTGAGGCACGAACAACCTGCCGCCGAGACCAAGCTCCTCCGATAAATACTTAACAGCCGCAGGGTTCTCCGACACGCCGCCGATGAAGGCAATCCTGTCACGAAACTCCTTGCCTCTGGCTATGGCCGAACGATAGTTACGCGCGATGGCCTGATGCACACCTGCAGCAATACGCTCCCTTGGAGTGCCCTTCTGATAGAGATGGACGATATCGCTCTCCGTAAAGACCGCACACCGGCCCGAAAGGCTTGCGGGACTCTCAGCTTCGAGAGCCACACGAGCGAACTCCTGTATCGTGCCGTAGTTGAGACGCTTGGCCATGTGATCAAGAAAGGAGCCGCTGCCGGAAGCGCACTTGTTGCCCAGGTTGGAGTCTTCGACAAGCAGCCGACCGCTAAGTGTATCGCGTTCGAAAAGTACATACTTCTGGGCCTCTCGGCCCATCTCGATCAGTGTACGCACTTCCGGATAAAGTAGGTCAATTGCAGCAGCGAGAGCGTTGGGCTCGTGGACGGCGTCGGCGCCCGTAAGTTCTTTGACCGTGGTCGCACCCGCACCGGTGACTCCGCAGATAACCTCGTGCACGTTCAGGATTTTTAGCGCAGTCTCGAGCACCTCCTTCACTCTTCGCAGAGGCTGACCCTGAACACGCAAGATGTCAAGGGTTTCTATGCTATCGTCGTCATGGATAACGACGGCTTTCACTGTGTCAGAACCGACGTCGAGCCCAATTCGAACGGACATGCCGGCCATCCTCCCGAATTACGCACGCTGCGGACTTAATACAAAGTTTACCCAAAGCGCACAAGCTCAATAGGACAGTATATTGCGGTAGGCTGGTTGGGTCAAGGAGGAATCGAGCTTGTTCAACCGATAATCATACCGCAAGGCTATTGCGGCAAATAACGCTACCGCCAAAATAGCCTAGATAGCAAAGCAGCCCAAATTCTGTGTGGGGTGTATGGAGATTATTCACTGAGCTCGGAATGACATGTCAATGACATGTTATGATGTCGGATTGATGCCGAGATTCTTCGCTGCGCTCAGAATGACGAATGATGCCAGAATGACAAGCTATGTCAGAATGACAAACAATGCTCAGCGTGGCAAACAATGCCCGGTGCGATGAATAACGAGATGAATAATGACTAGAATGACGAATTATATGGCCCAGAGTAACGGCTGATGATCAGAATGGCGGCCCTCCGTCATCCTGAGCGAAGCGAAGGATCTCGGTGAAAGGACAGGGATTCTTCGCTGTGTTCAGAATGACAGTAAAAATCCGGAGTGACGGCAAAATTCCGAATTACAAGATTCAGTAATGACATTACAAATAAAAATAAATTAGAGTACCGAATAACAGACCAACCCAGAACAACAGCAAAGATGATGAAGAACGACTAGGAATCTCGTAGAAAGCCGGACTGTGTCAATCGGAGGCGTTAGGAAATGCCCAAGTACATCGAGGAACTCGTAAGCCAACAAGTACGAAGATCAGAAATAGCCCGTAAAAAGGAGATCGAGTCGGGGCAACCGGTTGTCGGACCTGTGGTCACG
>JAOAGX010000218.1:0-3888 GCA_026415535.1 Armatimonadota bacterium
AGATGCATCATAGCCGATATTCGAAGCCCAGTACCGACGTTTGTGATGCTTGCAGTTAAATACCCATATCGGTCGGAAAAACCGTAGTCGAGTTTTTCAGAAAGTACATCATCGGCCCAGTCAATGAGCTCCCATACCTCTCGACACGCCAGACCTGAAAGCATCACCTGAAGGCGCACGTGATCTTCTTCGTTAACCATTAGCGACAGCTTCCCGTCGGGTTCAGTAACCACGATACGCCCTTCCCCTCCAAGTACCTGTTCCGCACTGGCGACTCGGGCGTCCAACAAGAAGCATTTTTGTGCCGGGCTAAGACGCTCGACTCGAAGCGACCTGAGCTGGGGAAATCTGGTTGTAAGGAGAGTGCAAGCTTGTCGGACGAGACGCGCAACCGTTTTCAAGTCCTCGCTGTTGGCACGCGCCGGAAACGGAAAGTCTGCAAGACTACGAGCAAGTCTCGCCCGAGTAGAAATAACGATATCCGCATCGGGGCCAAGCCCGGCAACCCAATCGGGCAAATTAACCTGTTCAGACCTCATCAACTCGGCGTCTTGCCCACGTGTCGGGTATAACCCTGAGCACTTCGAACCAGCTCGCTGATTGCGTTATCGAAATGCCCATAGCAAAAGCAGCAGCCCGGACGCCCATCGGATATGATCTCCGCCTCACTCGCCCCACAAAGTGGGCACGTCTCACAGGTGTCGCAAGTCTTCTTTGAGCCAATTCGATTTATAATATCGCCAAGGTTCAGCTCAGAGCTTACGTAAAGACGCGCCCGCACCTGACCACATTCACGGCAGACCAAACTTCGAACCTCGTCATCGCCGTGCCGCCGAACGATGGTCAATTCCGCCGGCCGAGCGTGGCATATATGGCAAGTGATGTGTGAGGTCATTTGTGACTTATGTTAACTGTGAAAAGCAGCGAGTCACGCGGCACTCCAACAGTCGGATCACGCTACCAGTCGCCGGATTCTATGTAGTCGCGGAATGCCTTTTCAAGCTTCTTTGTGATCGGACCGGGCTTGCCATCGCCAATCTTGCGACCATCGAGCTTCACCATCGGTATGACTTCGGCCGCCGTACCGGTGAGAAACGATTCATCGGCAGTGTAAAGGTCAAATCTAGTGAACACCTTCTCCACGACCTCAATTCCAAGCCCGGTAAGCAGGTCAATCGCTGTCTGGCGAGTTATGCCTTCGAGGATTCCCAAGAAAGCAGGCGGAGTGTAGACTACCCCATTCTTGGCAAAAAAGATGTTGTCGCCCGTGCACTCGGCAACGTAGCCGCTTTCGGTCAACATAAGGCCCTCTCCAGCACCTACCTGGTTCGCCTCGATCTTGGCCTGTATGTTGCACAAATACTTTCCAAGCGACTTGATGCGAGGCTCCAAAACCTGCGGGTTTGCCACGCGCGTTGCAACTGTTACCACGTCTAGACCGTTCTCATACATCGACTTGGGATAAAGCGAGAGTTTATCGGTTGATATGACCACCGTTGGCGGAGTGGTCAGGTTCTTCGGATCAAGTCCCAACAAAACGCCGCGTGTTACCGTAACACGAATGTATCCATCGGTAACTTCGTTTCGCTTGAGAAGCTCGTTGACGTTGGCCGCGAATTGATCGGGCCCATAGGGCATCTCTATCCAGAGTGCTTTGAGCGAGTTGTAAAGTCGTTCAATATGCTCCTTCAGCTTGAATGCACGGCCGTTATAAGACCTGATTCCCTCGAAAGCACCGTCACCGTATAGAAACCCGTGATCATATATGTGAACGTGCGCCTGCTCACGTAACACGAACTCGCCGTTCAGAAAGACCCATTTGTCCATACTACGCCCACCACATCGCGCCGGCTTGCTCCGAGATCACAACCTCCTTTAGGAACGAAACTGCCTTTTGGAAGCCCTCGTTGACAGACATCAGACTGTCTTCGTGCTCGATCGATAGGACAAAGTCATAGCCGACGAGTTTGAGTGTACTGATAATGTCTTTCCACGTTTCGTAACCATGACCGTAGCCAACGGTTCGGAAAATCCAGCTCCGATTAATTTCGTCACCATAGGGCTTGGTGTCGTTGCAGCCATTGACCGCAGTGTTGAACGGATCGACTTTGCAGTCCTTCGCATGAACGTGGAAGATAGCGTCACCGAGTTTGCGAATCGCGGCACAAGGATCAACACCGTTCCAGAAGAGATGGCTTGGATCAAAGTTGCATCCGAGCATCTCACCACAGGCATCGCGAAGTTTGAGCAGAGTCTCCACATTGTAAACGCAAAAACCCGGATGCATTTCAAAAGCGATTTTCACATTGTTTTGCTTTGCGAACTTGGCCTCTTCCTTCCAGTAAGGAATTACACACTCATTCCACTGCCACTCGAGTATCTCAGCATAATCGGGAGGCCACGCACAAGTCACCCAGTTGGGCTTAGTGGCATTCGGACCATCGCCGGGACAGCCGGAGAAGTTGATCACGACACCAACACCAAGTTCGTTGGCAAGCTGAACGGTCTTGCGATGAACCTCGTGGTTGGCCTTGGCAAACGCTTTATCAGGATGTAGGGGATTACCGTGGCACGAAAGCGCGCTAATTGCAAGGCCTCGAGATTCGATGGCCTTCAGCAGTTTCTTCTGCGCATCTTTGTTACCCAAGAGCTCGTCGGGGTTGCAATGCGCGCAACCCGGGTAATTCCCAGTTCCCAACTCCACCATCTCGACTCCAGACTCGGCAATATAGTCTAGAGCCTCTTCGAGCGATTTCTGTCCGAAAAGAACGGTAAACACGCCGATTTTCATAGTTTCCCTGAGCGCCTCCCCATAAATATCTGAGATCGGAAGCTTTGCATCCGACTCTGCCAAAGCCAAAAAAGACAAACCTTGGCTTAGGCGTCATTATAACGGCTTTCCGCCGTCCTTGCAATACGCGTATACCCTTGGAGTCACGCCAACTTCGAGACTATAAATCGTCCATGAGGCATCAAGCCGTCATTTTGAGCAATCCGAATGCCACTAGCTTCTCATCCTGAACAAAGCAATACTACCGGCTGTGATCCTGAGCGAACAGAATGCCGACCGCCGTCCTGAGCACAGCGAAGGATATCCGAAAATCAGGTGCTCTGTGAATGAAATAGAAAGGTTATGGCAACAGACACGCTCTCGACAATTTTCTTGCTTAGTCGTAGAGCGTCGAATTGCCGAAAACGCCGAATCTGTGTTCTATGTTCTATCCGTCAATACCATCAAATCCTGATTGACAGCGGAACTGGGCACGGCTATACTTTGCTTGAGCGGGGAATGATCCGCCAAACCACCAAACAGGTGAGGCTGGAATGAGCGAGGCAGACGAACACTTCCGGCTTGGCGTCGAAGCCTTTAAGGCAGGCGACTGCGACAAGGCCATCGAGGAACTCGAAACTGCCACCCGGCTCGACCACAACAACTACAAGGCGTTCAACTTCCTCGGCGCTGCTTATGCCGCCAAGAATAGGTTTAACGCAGCTATTGGCGCCTTCAAGGCAGCGGAACAAATCGCGCCAGGGGTAGCCAGCATCCACTATAATATCGCCCAAGCCTACGAAGCAACAGGGATTACTAGCGAGGCGGAATACGAATACGAACGCGCTCTCGAAATTGACCCCAATTACACCAAAGCGCGCGAAGCCCTTGACAGGCTCAAAAAGAAACTACGCCACATTTAGCTGCCAACCGATACATTGGTCCAGTATTGGAAGCTACAATTGCCACATTTCATTTACAAATCGCGAGTAGCCACAGATTCGGCCAGGGCTTGAAGAGATGCTTTGTATTCGGAATCCGGTATATCCGCCACAGCCTGGCGAGCTCGGCGAACGTATTCTTCCGCAACTCGGCGCGTCTCGTCGGCCGCACCACAC
>JAOAGX010000218.1:3898-4168 GCA_026415535.1 Armatimonadota bacterium
CTCCACCACCAACGCCGCTGCGCGTCGGGCATCTTCGGCCGACACTGGTCCCGATTCGATAAGCGACTTCAACGCCGATTCTCTCTCTCGCGCCAAGAGGACCGGAAGGGTAAACTTACCATTCATCAGATCGGAGCCGACGTCCTTACCGGTGCGAGCCGGATTGCCAACGAGGTCTAGAAGATCATCGGTTATTTGAAACGCCAAACCGAAGCTTATTCCGTATTCGCGAAAAGCAAGCCGAGAGCGCTCGTCAGCATCGGCTAGTAT
>JAOAGX010000219.1 GCA_026415535.1 Armatimonadota bacterium
GATGTGTATAAGAGACAGTTCCACGGCTCTGTCAAAATTGCTCATGGGACGCTGCCGCTACCAGCCCCGGCCACAATTGAACTCCTCAAGGGCGCTCCGTGGCGCGAATTGGGGATCGAGGGCGAGATCGTTACTCCCACAGGTGCGGCGATACTTGCTGAGCTAGCGGAGTCATATGGGCCAATGCCGGCGATGAAGGTAGAGACTGTCGGTTTCGGCGCGGGCAAGAAAGAATTTGGCATCCCTAATGTTTTGAGAGTGGTTATTGGCGACCCCATTCCCTCCGATCAGAAGGCCCACAGCTTGTTTCCATCCGGTCGGGAGCAATGTGATCTGTCTCCATCTGGTCCGCAGGGGGCTAGACTGTTTTTCTTCCTCTCAGGAGCGGGTGAGGAAGATGTTCAGAGCGAATGCGACGAGGTAACGGTCATTGAGACCAACATCGACGACATCAGTCCACAGGTTTATGATTTTCTAATGGACCGCCTGCTTGCCGCTGGCGCGCTAGACGTGTATTTGACCCCGATCCAGATGAAGAAGAACCGGCCAGCCGTTTTAGTTTCGGTGATGTGTGCACCAGAGAATACAACCAAGATGTGCGAAATCCTCTTTGAGGAGACATCTACGATAGGGGTTCGAATCGACTGTCGTAGCCGGATATGCCTTGCTAGGGAGCTTGTGGTTGTCGAGACGCGGTTCGGATCGATTCGGGTCAAGGTCGCACGTATGGGCGACGAGATTGTGAACGCGCAGCCCGAATACGAAGACTGCAAAACTGCTGCCGTGCGGTACTCGGTTCCAGTCAAACTTGTTAGAGATACTGCGCTTGCTGCGTTTCTGAATTCCCAGCCAGACTAATATGATCTACCGCGCTGCTTACGTTCTTCCTATGAACGATTGCGTCTTCAAGAACGGCGAGGTACTGGTCCGCGACGGCATCATACACGAGGTTGGCGAAGGCCTTTCAAAATCGCATCCAGATGAGCCGGTTGTTAACCTAGGCAAGTGCGCGCTTCTTCCAGGTTTTGTGAACGCCCACTCCCATGTTGAGTATACGTCGAGTCGAAATACAGTGGATGCGCTGAACCTGTGGGACTGGATCGACGCTGTCGGATTTAATCGAAACCGCCGGCCCGAGCCTGAAACCTGTCGTCTGTCTGCTTTGCTTGGTGCGGCAGAGCTGGCAATGTCGGGTGTGACATGCGTTGGGGATTCTTCATTTACCGGGCTGTCTGCTGAGGCTTTGGACTTCGTTGGACTTCGCGGCATTACGTATCTTGAAGTTTTTGGCCAAAGTGCGGGCGATGACTATGCCAGGCTGTTCAACAGAGTAGTGGACAAAACTTGCGAGATACAGGCCGAGCGTTCTGTGCGAATCAAGGTTGGGATCTCGCCCCATTCGGTCTATACGTCTAACCGAGGCTTGTTGGAGTTGTGTGCCCAGGCTTGCGAGGAGCGGGATATCCCGGTCAGTATTCACCTTGCTGAAACGCAGGCGGAGATCGATTACTGCCTCAATGGCAGCGGGTTTATCGCGGAGTGGCGGAGAAGGCTTGGCTACGAGCCAATGGTGGCCGGGATGAAACCGACGGTATATCTTCACGCTACAGGTCTTCTTCGTCCCCGGGTATGTCTGGCTCATTGTGTTTGGCTTACCTCAAGTGAGATAGAGCTAATTGCAGGCTCTGGTGCTGGAGTGGCACATTGCCCCAGATCGAATGCGTACCTTGGGGTAGGGGTAGCACCCGTGGTGGAGCTTATTAGTGCGGGTGCGCAGGTGGGGCTCGGAACCGACAGTGCCGGAAGTTCTATGAGGCTTGATTTTTTCGAAGAAATACGATTTGCTCTTGGTTTTCAACGTGCTCGCGCGGAGGATGCAAGTGTCATGGCGGCAAAAGACGCGCTGCGTACGGCTACCTTGGGAGGCGCTCGTGCTTTGGGATTGGATGACCAGATCGGCACGCTGGAATCCGGCAAGCGGGCGGATATGGTGGCGATTGACATTAGTGACGTCTTACCCGCAGAAAACATCTGGCTTGCCGTGCTGTCGAGAAGTCCGTCGGACGTTAGGTTCGTGTACGTAGACGGCGCGGAAGTGGTCAAAGACGGCTTGCTTACGAGTCTTGATGTAAATGCTCTTAAAACTGAGTTAAGAGGGCGACTTGGGGTTGGATAGGAATCGGTTTGTGACGGCGTTGGTGACACTAGTAGGTGCGGCGGTGATCGCGGTTCTTTTTCCCTTCAACCGCACTGCCGAGTCCTACAACCAGTATATTGTGGGGAACTTGATCGGGCTTTTCTGGATTCCGATGCTTACGATCTTGTTTTTATCCCGGGAGGACCCGGTGCGATTTGGTTTTACTCTGGGGGGATCGAGGAAGCTTTGGCTTGCGGTCGGCGCGCTTTTTGTAGGCCTTTTGATTCTAATGGTTCCCGTGAGCCGTTGGGCTGTCTTTCAGGACTACTATCCAATATTTCGCCGGTATCCTGAGTTTGCGCGGGCTTTTGCAAGGTACCCGGCAGTAAGCCCTTGGTCGGAGGAACCGTGGCTGATGGTTTTCGCAGAGGTCAGCTATGGAATGTATTTGTTCTGTTGGGAGTTCTTTTTCAGAGGATACGTCTTGTTTGGGCTGGTCCGATCGATAGGTTGGCCTGCAATAATTGTTCAGGCGGCGGCATTTGCGCTGTTGCACATTGGAAAACCAATTCCGGAAGTTGCGGCGTCGTTTGGCGCGGGGATAATTCTCGGTATCATGGCTTTAAACGCTAAGTCGTTTGTTCCTTGTTTTGTTCTTCATTGGGCTGCATCTGTAGCGTTCGATTTTTTGGTCGTCGCGAGTCGAGCTTAGTTTGCAGAGGTAGTAAAAGTATTTACGTATGATTTCGAAGTTATGGGCCTGGCTGAGAGTGACGACCTCAGGAACTGCCATTCTGAGCGGGACGAGTGATCTCTCGGAATACTTGTAGTCTATTTTGCCACAAGTGCAAGTTGACTTGCCGGCAGGCTTGGAAGTATACTCATCGAGAACTAGACAATGAATTATTGGGGGGCGTCGATTTTGGGAGGAATTCGTCTAGAGACTGCGTTTAGGGATATAGACGGAAAGAAGGTCCTCGACGTGGTGGGCGAGATCGACGTCTACACTGCGCCGAAGTTCAAGGAGGCTGTTAACCAGATTTTGGATGCTGGTCAGGACCACCTTCTGATCAATATGGCTGGTGTGACCTACATGGACAGCAGCGGATTCGGGGCGTTGTTGTCCGCTACCAAACGGCTTAAGCCCAAGGGTGGTACGGTTAACCTCGTAAAGTGCAACAGTGTGATTGATAGGATTCTCCGCATAACTCGCCTCAACACTATATTTGCCACGTTCGACAACCTTGACGAAGCGGTTCAAGCGATCAACGCGAGGTAGGTTGATCTGAGTCACACGCTGAAGTGTGAACCGCTTCGGGTCGGGCATTGCCTTGCCTGCGTTTCTGATCTTCCGTTGTCCGCTGTATATTGGGTCTATGAGTGCACGTCTGGTATGATCAGATTCACGCATTATTTTTGAATTCTTCGCTGCGTTAGGAATGACGATATGTTGATGAGTCTCAGAGGCTTTGCGGGAGTTTCGCTTATCTGATTGCTTGTTCGTCATCTGGAGCGCAGAAAATGACCTCGGCGCAGCACCGGGATTCTTCGCTGCACTAAGGATAACGAAGGGCGGTTAGGACTATTGGTTGTCTGAGCGACCGCGTTCGGATACATATGCATAATTCGGGGTGTTCAGGAAGAGTGCTCATCGCGACGCACTGCTCGTAATGCATTCTTGTTGGTGCTGGTGGGTTCCTGTATAATGAACTCCAACAATGCGTTCACTTGTGGTGGGATCACGGGGAAGCCAACTGGCCCTGCGTCAGACGCGAAGTGTAATTGAGAGGCTTGAGCGTCTGCACGTGGGACTTTCCTGCCGAATCGAGGTAATTCGGACAACCGGAGACAGAGTTAGCGGGGTGCCCCTGGCTAAAATAGGCGACAGGGGTGTGTTTGTAAAAGAGATCGAACAGGCACTTCTCGAAGACAAGATCGACCTGGCTGTTCACAGTGCGAAGGATCTGCCTACAGTGATGGACCCTGCTCCTGTCTCTTATACACATCTCCGAGCC
>JAOAGX010000220.1 GCA_026415535.1 Armatimonadota bacterium
CAGGTCAGAAACCATATTCTCCTCCTCACAAAGGTGCGGCATGGAGGGATCTTCAGGTTCTAGACCTTGCTTGCGGCACCGGCAACGTGAGCGAGATACTGGCTTCGCGAGGGTTTCGTGTCGTGGGCGTTGACATATCGCCCGAGATGATCGAAGTTGCAAGAACGAAAAAGGGCGGGGTGGAATACTACGTCCAAGACTTGGCCGAGCTTAGTCTTGATCGAGTGTTCGACTTGGCTGTTTGCCTTTTTGACAGCCTCAACTATATTATCGATCCCAACCGCGCTGCTCTAGCTATCAAGCGGATAGGTCAGCATTTGGTTTCGGGCGGCGTGTTCATATTCGACGTCAACACAATATATGCTCTTTCGCATCGCTTCTTCGACCAAGCTTCCCTTGCGCCTGGTATCTACCCCAGATATATCTGGAATAGCCATTACGACCCCGATACCCGCATCTGTCGCATCGATATGCTCTTTGAGGTTCTCGAAAACGGCGTCACGAGGCAATTCAAGGAAGTTCACTACCAACGAGGGCATTCTATCGAAGAGTTGACCCAATGGCTTATCGACGGTGGATTCGAGGTCGTAGATATTCTCCACGCGTATAAGTTCCGTAAGCCAACTCGTCGTTCGGACAGAGTATTTTTTGTAGCGCGCAAGAGCACCAAACCAAAACAACCTGTAGCCGTGGCCTAAGAACCTCAGGCCCATTCGAATCGATATGGCGTTATTGCTGCAATTTAGGGCCCGATGATTGTCAAACCCTGCATTCCTTCGACGATGTTCAACTAAGCAGGCAGAGTTGCCAAAAACGCGCGTATAGCCGCAATCCATACGTGGGGGTGTTGCGATGATACACGACCGCGAGGGCAATGCGCCGCTCGTCGGCTAATCACGAGAACCGCCGAAACGCTCCTAAGCGACAAATTAGCTTAGAGTCTGTTCGATCTCGAAAGCGCAGATTTTTCGCTTTGCTGACAATGACTCCCCGGTCAGTCAGATTGTCATTCTGAGCGCAGCGAAGAATCTCCCGAATTTCGAAAACACCTTATATCGCAACAACTTCATATGCGTCATTTGCTTCTGCATTTTAGTGACGTGCGATGTTGGTGACGTACGATATAATAGCCCGTTGTGGACGAGCTGTAATAGATACACTATTGGAAGTTGTAGCAACAGAACACAAATCCAGCGCTTTTGGCGATCAGACGCTCTTTGAGTAAACAGGAGGACCTCAGAAGTCGATCTCGCAGCAAAATACGCTGCATCGGTAGACTGCGGGAAACGCCATATAGCGCAGAGTGATTTGTCGCGTGGGGAGTCTGTAATCTTGAGTAGGAGTGTGGCACGAGGAATAGCCATTATTCTGGCGGCGGTCTTGATTTTGTTCGTGATTGCCTTGTGGCCTCACAAGCCGGTCAAGAAGCATATTCCTCCAAACGACGATCCCTGGATCCTTGTCAACTATGATCCCAAAGACCCTTACGGCACTTATCTCGGCAATGGACTCATCTCGACCCGCATCATGGGTGACGGCGTCGGTAGTCAGAATGGCAAGCCACTACCATGCTATATGGCAGGTCTCTATAACGAAGAGAAACTGGTTCCAATTCCAACTTGGAGCGATCTTCAATTTTATGACGGCAAAACCCGGTTTGCGATTGATAGGAGTGACTATTACAAACAGACGCTCAACATGCACGTTGGGATTCTCACTACTCGTGCAACTTGGCGTGCTGGCCGCAAAACGCTGAAAGGCAAGATCGAAATAATCGTGTCGAGAGCTGATCCCAACATAGGGATCGTGCGCGCGGAAGTGGTGCCTAATTTTACTGGTCTAATCAAAGTTATCGCACCGCTAGGGAAATCTGATCCAGCGCTGAGGTTTGTTACCGGATCCGTTGCAAAGACAGTTCACGGCGAACGAAAACTTAGTGTCTACAGGTGTGCTCAAAGCAAGATTATCCTTACCTTAGTATCCATCGCCGACATGAGGCTACGCGCGAAAAGGGGAGCTCGGGCAGTAGTTCGCAGTTGTGTCTCGATTGCATCCGGACAGGACGTTGACGCCGTCATTCGTGAGGCGATTTCGCATCTTAACGCGGTGGTCGAAGATGTGGACGCAGCGATTGTTCGTCATAAATCTGCTTGGTCCAAGCTTTGGAAAAAAGACATCACCATCTGTGGTCCAAGAAAAGATCAACAAGTTATACATAGTTGTATTTTCTACTTACTTTCAAGCGTTCGAGAGGGCAGCAAGTGGAGCATTCCTCCGATGGGGCTATCAGATAATGCGTTTAACGGACACGTGTTTTGGGATGCTGACATATGGATGTTTCCGGCGCTAATCCTCCAGCATCCAGAACTTGCGAAGTCTATTGTTGAGTATCGCTATCAAACCCTTCCTGGAGCAATAGCAAATGCAAGAGCAGCCGGCATGCCCGGCGCACAATACGCCTGGGAAAGCGGCTACACGGGTAGGGAAGCTACTCCCGAGGGTCTGGTTTATCGTCACGAGAGGCACATCAACGGCGATGTCGCTCTTGCGCAGTGGCAGTACTACCTCGCGACCTCAGATCTTAACTGGCTTAAAACTCGCGGCTGGCCAGTGATTAAGGCTACTGCCGATTGGTGGACTGCCAAAGCCGCATGGGTTCCGGCTGCAAATCGATATGAGATATTGCGTGTTGTGCCCCCCGATGAGAACGCTGAACTTGTGAACAACTCAGTATACACTAACGCTGTAGCCAAGACTAACCTTCTAATTGCGATAAGCGCGGCTAGGTTGGTTGGCCAGCGGTCCGATCCTAGATGGGCTAAGATCGCTGAGAAAATGTACATTCCGTTTGATGCCAAGAACCGTATGTTCGTACCCTTTGATGGCTACGGGCGTTCGGCCCAGTTTGGCCCTCGTTATAGAGCCAAACAGGCGGATACAGAGCTTCTGATTTACCCTCTTCAGTTCAGGTTTTCAGGCAAATCCATGACAGACATTTACAGGAATACGTTCCACTACTATGCAAAGCGCGTTCACGAGGGCGGCCCGGCAATGACGTCGTCTGTTCATTCGGTGATTGCTGCCCGACTCAGTGATCGAGCTAGAGCATACTCTGACTTCGTAAAGAGTTACAAACCTTTTCTCAGAGGGCCTTTCAACTACTTCAACGAAAAGCCGTCGAAGTACGTTGACAATATGTGTTTCCTGACCGGAGCTGCTGGGCCAATTCAGTCTGTCCTGTTCGGCTTGGCGGGGATAAGGATGGAATACTTTACTGGATCGACCTTACCTAACTCATCCTCGGTAAGGAGTAGTGCGGGTGTGTCCTCCCACCGTGCGAAGGGTGGATCGGAAGAAGCGGTGTCTAAAAACACTCTCAATCGTTCCTTGGTAGGTAGGGGAGAGGGTGACGTTTCATACGGCAAAGTGGGTATTGAAGGTGGGCTGACGTTCAATCCCTGTCTGCCTACTCAGTGGAAGAGCCTGAAAATCACTGGTCTGAATTGGCGTGGCAAGACCTTCAGCCTAACCGTTTGTTCTGGGGACAAGGTAGAAATTACTCAAGAGTAGCCAAACGCTGTTTCCTATCGGTATAGTGCAAATCACACTTATACCTTAGTACGGGTCACGCTTTCCCCAGCAACACGACCAACTTTCGTCCGCAACCGATTTTCATCATCCTGAGCGCAGCGAAGGATCTATAACGCTATAAAGAAAGATAGAAAATTCTCCGCTGCGCTCAGAACGACGCTTACAGTGACAGTGTACTCGGAGTAGGGGCTTACTTTAGTAATGCATTAGGAATGCATTTCAAAGTTGGAGAGACAAGCCATACCGAATAGAGGCTATTTACCCTCCTCTGCAGCTGGAGGTGTAGGCAATGGGTTCGGCATCGCCGGCGGTTTCGGTAAGTAATCGGACGCCTCTTTTACCCAAGGGTTAATCTGCACCTGGACGAACTTTGCAAAGTTCGCTTTCTGACTGTCCGTCAGAAGTTCGCGAAGTTTGCACAGCGTCCTTATCAGTTCTTCGGCCAACACCGACTCGGCTTTCATCGCCTTATCAAACGCTGCTATAAGCGACTCCTGAGTGGAGT
>JAOAGX010000221.1:0-284 GCA_026415535.1 Armatimonadota bacterium
GCGCATGTCGTGCGGTAGTAATCCGCCCTTCATAAAACCAAGCGGATTGCCTCCGAATGAGTTACGCACTACATATTTAGCCTCAACGCGGCTCAGTATGCCTAGTATTCGGTTCACCTCTTGCCGATCGCGCGATGCAATGGACGATCTATTCTTCTCAAGACGGCGGGCATCCGCGGTTTCATAATCGGACAAAATGACCCACTCTGGTGGCGACTTCCAGACTTTACTGTTCAACCTGACAAGCTTGTAATCGGCCTCTTCAGCAGCCTGACGGCGCTGAG
>JAOAGX010000221.1:294-4093 GCA_026415535.1 Armatimonadota bacterium
GGCCACTCCACAACACCGATCGTCGCACCCTTGGGAAGATTCTCGGAAACCCAACGCGCCGCGTTGTCGCGTGGATCCGAAACCATCATTGCCGCATCCAGTAAGACGGAAGCAAGAATCGAATAGTACAGAAAAAACACACATAGCATTACCCAAATGTAGCGGCCAATTGTGATCAATAACTTTCGTTCACACAGCTTTTGATACCATCCTTGCATCAGCCATCCAATCAATAACGCCATTGACGGAAACAAAGGCAATGCGTAACGTGCAAACCTAACCTGAGACATCGAGATAAGAACATAGTAAGGTATGGTGAATGCCAATATCACCATTACCTGCCTGTCTCTCCTCCATAGTGCCCAAAGTAACGCAAGCCCCCAAAGCAATGCAAGCCCCGGTCCCAAACCATACCAAAGCGAACTTGCAAAAGTGTAGACAAACCCGTTTCCTGTCCCTGCAAACACCAAACCGTGACCCTCGGCAGTATGGCGAATCTCATATGCGAGCCCGCGAATAAACTGTCCGCTTGCAAAAATAGAGCCGGGAGTCGATATCACGAACGCCCCTAGCGCACAACCGATCGCTCCCCACAATCGCCCTGACTTGGTCGAACTGAAATTCAATCCCTGCCGCAGGAAATGGGCCGCAATCAACGATAATATCACAACTCCGGCGTTGTACTTCGTACCAGCCGCGAGCCCGGCCACCGCTCCGCCGAGCAAATAATCTCGGCGCGATCCACCTAGGAAAATCAGTCCGGCGAAACCTAGCGCTAATGCCACGAACAAAGTGCTGGGAACGTCAACCGTTGCGAAGTGCGAGTGTTGAACGTGCAAAGGCGCTACGCATAACACTAGCGCCGCCAATAATCCGACAGTCTTGCTGAACATTATACGCCCAGCCCACCATACGACCAGCACGGAGAGTGTTCCCATTAGCGCCGTCACTACTCGGGCGCACAAGTAAATCGTTGCACCTTCGGGTTTCGCACCATAGCCAAGCCCAATAGCAATCGCAAGCGCGGATAGGTAAATATACAGCGAGGGATAGTTGTAGAACCCGGGATTCCAGGTTCGCGCTAAATAAACGGTTGCGAATGCCGCTCCTATCGTAAGGAACTCATCGGGATGGTAGGAATAATCGTGCAACTCATTGGGAAGGCCCCATCGAAGTCCACAGAATCTAAGCGCGGCTGCACATACCGTTATCAGAAGCAGCGCAGATGTTTGCACGAATCGGAAGCTGTCACGTTGCGTTTCCAACGCCCTCACCCGCATCCGGTTTCTTCTCAGACGGAAGCGGTGTTCGCATAATAGCAATTATCGTGATGAATATGCCGACCGACATCGCCAGATCGCCTATGCTGTAAACCGCCGGCAGTAGAACAAACGGTCTCTTCGCAGCTATTATATCGCATAGGAACGCCAATTCTGTTGAGGCATCCATAATGGCGCTGCGAACATGAACGGCATCGCGCGCCTTATCCACATAATTCGAACCAAATGCCGCTCTCAGCGCATTCTCGCTCGCTGGCATCATTCCTCCATTGACCGACAAAGCCACGGTATTCAGCAAAAGTCCTATCAGTATTAGTTTGACCCCCGGCAACCTTAGGTTGAACAACGCCACCATGATAAGAGCCAACTTTTCTATAATTGCGCTGGCCCCAAGGAAAAACGGCATCTTTACAAACGGAGGAGCCCAAGACACCAGATACAAACCCAATGGCACGAAGATTAGCCACACGTGCCTAATCTTAGCATCGGCAAGCCGCCAGAACTTGCCCCCAGTCAACCACCCGATAAGTAAAGCTATAAGTATCAGTTCAGGTATCACGTTCGAAGACCTGGTGTTGAAGGTTTAACTTTGAAAGTTGAGCTACCCAAGCGGCAATGTTCGTTTAGTAAATTAGCCGCTAAGCTGCAATCGCCTGCTTTGCGATAGCATTCTCACTGTCAAGCATTTCGAGAAAAACTTCAGCCACTCGCGGATCATATTTGGTACCCGAACCTTTGCGGATCTCTTCGATTGCCTCCTCGGGGGTAAGCGGTCGTGTATGATATGGTCGGTCCGATATCATGGCATCGTAGTCCGCAGTCACGCATAATATGCGACTGGCAAGAGGAATGTCTTCTCCAGCTAGTCCGTCAGGATAGCCGGTCCCATCCCACAATTCGTGGTGGTGCATCACGATTTCTTTGAGATCGGCAAGGAATGGTACAGCAGCCACCATTTCGGCTCCCAGCTTCGGGTGACTTTTCAGTATTTCCCACTCCTCGGAGGTCAGCGGGTCACTCTTGTTGAGCAGTCTCTGCGGAACGTTTGCCTTACCCATATCCATAAGTAGCGCAGCGTATTCTATTCGTTCGAGGTCTCGACCTTCAAGGCCTAGTCTGCGCGCGAGCTCTACTGTAAGCCGCGCCACTCGCTGCGCATGACCAACTGTTCCAGACTCCTTTGTCTCAACAGCTGCAGCGAGCGCCGTGATTGACTTGAGATAGGCTTTCCTTATCTTTGCCGGGAGCTGGACTCTGGATACGTAGATGGAGAGTGCGGCTATCGACAATAGGATACCTCCAGTGATCATCACGCCGGGCGTAAAGTGGTATTCATGCATCCGGTTTAATCCCCTCGCGTTCAATCATCTTGAGAAACGCCTTGACAACTTTAGGGTGAAATTGGGTTCCTGTGCCGCGCCTTATTTCTTCGATCGCTTCATCTATTGTTTTTGGCAAGCGATATCTGCGCCTTTTCTCCGCACCACATTTTGGACAAAACATCGGCCTTTCTTTCCCTTCGACCTTAAAACCACACGAGTCGCACCTCCATTCTGGCGCCATTTCACGATCGTCTGTCATAGCGTCGAAGGCGTCCGCCGTAGCGATTATAGCAGCCTCGATAGGCGGTTCGGAACCGTTACCGTTTGAAGTCGGATAGCCCGACCCGTTGTACCACTTGTGGTGGTACTTGATCCAGTCGACAATTCCTTCGAGGAATTCCAAGTGGCTAACGATTTCGGCTCCTTTGATGGGATGTTCCTTGATCTTTTTCCATTCCTCATCGTTGAGCTTGCCAGGTTTGTCAAGTATTTCCTCGCTGACACCGACCTTGCCGATGTCGTGCAGCAGGCCCGCCACCTTCATATGTCTGATGCTCTCGATAGGAAGCCGGAGCTCTCTAGCAAGTCTCTCGGAGAGGTCCGCCACGCGCTGTAAATGTCCTCGCGTGTAAGGATGATAGTGTTGCATATATGTTGCGAGGGTCGTGATTGTGTTAAAGTAAGCTTCTTTCTCCTCCACCCACTGATGGAAGAAGTCCCTAAGTGCAAGTACAGGAGTAATCGCCAAGAAAAACCCAATAATGCCGATTTGAGAGTACAAATAGGCCAGCAAAAACGCAACTACTGAGAGAAACAACTGCCCTCGCACTATTGGCCAAGCCGTCTCCACCAGTGCTAGCCTTGCCCTCAAAATAGTTCCGTAAACTCCGGTCGCTCCTGGTATTGGGTCGATTGCCGCTGTAGCAAATGCGTATATGGCCGCATTGATGCAACCGGCAGCCCCTACAAGTCCCAGAAACGGTAACAAAAAATGCCACCCTTGTTCTGTATTACGTCCAGAAGCAATCAGAGCTTCGCCGCTCAGCCAGTGGTATACGAGACCCGCACCTCCAGTTTCTAGGGCTACACTAGCCAGAAATGAAGCAACAAATAAAAAGGTAATTCCTAGGGAGCGAACTTGCCAAGAGCTACCGATATTTACGACTGCCGATGCAACACGCTGCCTAATTGCCACCC
>JAOAGX010000021.1 GCA_026415535.1 Armatimonadota bacterium
CGCCTACACAGGTCCAACGTGCCTGGATGATCGAACACTGCCGCTCCGACTAGGCCGATTTTCTTCTCGAAAACTTCTTGGGGCAAGAGTCGATTTCTTGGAGGACGATTGACCCAGCCTGTCACACAAAACCGGCATCCTCTGCCGCATCCTCGCGCGACCTCGACAAGCTCGATTTCACCGAACTCGCTCTCAGAAGTGCAAATACAAGATTTACTGTTCTGCTTATACAAACTTTTACAAAACGCCCGTACCACTTTACCAGGCACGAGTGGAACGTAGACCGAAGGCAAGGCTGCCAAAGCCGACAGCTGTTGTGACCGATCAACATTTAAATGCGACATGATGCACTTTGTTAGATCAGGAATCACATCCTCGGCGTCACCAACCACAAATGCATCGATAAAATCGGCAAGAGGCTCAGGGTTGAAAGTGGCGCACGGCCCGCCAGCAATCACAAGCGGATGCCTCTTATCACGCTCGACCGATCTGACGGGCAGATTAGCCATCCGAAGTATTCGAAGTACGTTCAGATAGTCCATCTCGAACGTGAGCGAAAAGCCAATAACGTCGAAATCGGCAAGCGGGGACTGCGTTTCGAGGGTAAAAGGCTCGACTCCGGTTCTTATGTGCTCCTTGAGATCCACCGGATCAGGTAGGAACACTCGCTCGCAACACACATCAGGCAAGTTGTTGAACATCCAATAGACAAGCTGGAACCCTAGTGAGGCGATTCCAACGCTATACACATTAGGAAACGCCAACGCAACGCGCAGTTTTGTAGCGCTTTTCAACCGAACTCCGCCGTGCTCCGACGTCAGTCGCGATTGCAACCGTTTTTTTAAATCAACACCCACACATCTATGGTAGAACTCGGTCCAATTACGCGCAAGCAGGTTCGAGAATTAACGGGCTACAAGGACCCGGGTTACGTAACAAAAAAACAGTAGCCCACAAGAGCCCGAGAGCCAAAGACCGGATGTGACAAGAAGGAGAATTTGCGCAAGTTGCTTCTTTGCAGCGCGGTTAGATCTCGCCTGCTTTTGCCTTCAACGCATTGTTTAGATTCCTCTTCGCTCTTTGGTTCTCGGGGTCAATTTTGAGGACGCTTTTATACTGAGCGATGGCCAAGTCGTAAAGTCCTTGGTTTGCGTATACACTTCCTAGGTTGTTGCGAGCAGAAACATGGTCAGGGCATCTCTTTATAACGTACTTATACTGTGCAATAGCTTCTTTTATCTTTCCTTGGGTATAAAGAGCGTTCCCGAGATTGTAGTGTACGTCGATGTACTCCGGATGAAACTTTATAGCCAGGCGAAAATACTTGACAGCTTTTTCGACATCACCCCTTTCAAGTAGGGCATTGCCGATGTTGTTGTAAGCAAGGGAATTCGCAGGATCAACTCTGAGAGCCTGCGTGAAAAGAGCTATGCTGTTTTGCCACGTTCCAACCACCTGATAAGCCGCCGCCGCCAACGCAACTGTTACGGCGCAGCCTGCTGCTCCCAAGGCAATCAATCTGGACCGAGACGCACGACCGCGCTCCACACCCAACAGGTCGGGCACACCCCAAGCAATTATAATGAATATGCCGATCAAAGGAACGTAAGTATATCTATCCGCCATCGCTTGCATGCCTACCTGTACCAAACCGATTACCGGTATCAGTGTGATCAAATACCACAGCCAGCCGACTGTTACGTACGGCCTGGTACGCACGGTCCGAACGGCAAGGAAAGTAGCGACAATCAGTTCAATCGCCGACAACACGACTTGCCACATCGGTAGTTTTGTTCCAGGATGCAGGTAGAGCACGGACAAGTTCGCTGGCCATATCATTTTTCCTAAATACGCAACATATGAGACCGCGGCATTGGCTAGCCTAACTCCGAACGGATAGTCCTTAAACTCACCCATCGCTCCACCTGATCTTTGCGCCCATATCGTCAGCACGCACGAGATCGCCGTCAGCACAAACATAGGCCACTTCTCGATCAGTAGCACGCGCAGATTCATCCCATTGGACCGCAACCTACCTAAAGGCCACACATCAAGCAACAACAGAACTATTGGTAAGGAGACAAGCATTGGCTTTGACATTAAGCCCAAGACGAATGCAACAATCACCCAAGCATACGACTTCCGGCCAGGACTCCTGGTATAAAGCCAATAAGCATACATCGTAAGGAGCCAAAAAAGAGTGCTAAGCACATCCTTACGCTCCGATATCCACGCAACGGACTCCACGTGAAGCGGATGCACCGCAAATAATGCAGATACGAAGGCGCTCGGCCAGTGCCGTCCTGTCATAAGCTTAAGAACAATAAAAAGCAGAAGCGTGTTCGCAACGTGGAAAAGAAGATTCGTAAGATGATAGAAGCCGGAGTTGTTCTTGCCCAAGCTCAAATCCAGCAGCCACGAGGCCATACGAGCAATATCCGAGTCAAGCATCAATGACATCCAAGTAAGAGGGTGCCAATTAGCCTGATAGTTGGTAGTAAGCGCCCATCTTATGGTAACGGAGTTTAAACCGGCTTGGACAGCCGGATTGTTTTCCACATAATGGTCGTCGTCGAAATTGACGAACTCAAACCTGACTACTTGCCAATAAACGGCGAGTGTAACTGTTGTTAGGATAATACCGATTAGCAGGTTTTCGGAGAGTCTAAATCTTTCACGCATTTCTGGGGAATATCCTCAGATTTATGAGTCTCCATTTGGCAAGACGATACGCAAGACCGGTTGCCAAGCAGCCGAAACCATAGACCACACTTCGACGAAAGTTTATGGAAGAAGCCTCTGGAAAGTATTTGGTAGGACAGCTAATCTCGGCAATAGTGTAACCAAGCCACGCAATCTGAGCGAGCATCTGGTTGTCGAAGACGAAATCATCGGAATTGGCTTCCAGCGGAAGTTTCTCCAACAGCTCGCGCGAAAACGCTCGGTAACCGCTGTGATATTCCGAGAGCTTGATTCCAAGAAGAACATTCTCGATCATAGTCAAGAACCGATTGGCAACATATTTCCACAGAGGCATACCGCCCTTGAGAGCACCTCGCCCTAGTACCCTCGATCCGATAACACAATGGTAGAGTCCGTTTCCAATAAGCGACGCCATTGCAGGAATGAGCATAGGCGTGTACTGGTAGTCCGGATGAACCATGATAACGATGTCGGCGTTTTCCTCCAGGGCTAGTTTGTAACAAGTTTTCTGATTGGCCCCGTAGCCCATGTTTTTCGGATGAACGTGCACCTTTACATTCGGAAGGGTCCTAGCTATTGCCACTGTATTGTCCTTGCTCGCATCATCAACGACAATGACCAAGTCGACCACGCCTTGCTGCATTACCTCGTCATACGTTTGACGCAGCGTCATCTCCGCGTTGTACGCTGGCATGACCACTACAACCTTCTTACCCTTGAACATACTAAGCCTCTTCATTAGTCATCCTAAGCTCGGCGAGGTATCTGAGCAAGATATCGAGATTATTCGCTTCGCTCAGAATGACGAAGTTCGGACACTGGCTGCTTCGGCTGTTTGTAAACAAAACAATGAATGTTAGACTTTGACCGCGTGGACGTATTTCAACCAAAGCAACTAAAAGAACCGATTAACTCGTCACTTTGTCCCTTTTACTTTTTCCACGGCGCTCTCAAGAGCTCGACGATAATCGAAACCACTAGGATTGCGCGCAAGTGCCGCCCTCAGATGAGGTATTGCCTCAGCATATTGCCCCTGCTTGACAAGCACCATTCCGAGGTTATACTGCGAAAAGGCATCTTTAGGACACAGCTTGACCGCCATACGTAGGTACTTGGCTGCCTCTCTAAGCTCTCCCATAACGGCAAGCATTGCACCCAAGTTGCAATAGGCCTCGATTTTTTGGGGATCAGCTTGAACTGCCTTTTTAAAATGCCGAATCGCCGCCTCACTGTTACCTAGTTCGGCCAGTGTTGTACCCAGATTGTAGTGGGCAAGGGCATTGTTCTTGGTCACCGCTATTGCTCTCAACCAGATTGAAACGTCGTTGCGCCAATAGCCGACCTGCTTGTGCGCCGCTGCCGTCAGCCCTGCGATGATCCCTATTGCAACCAACGCACCAGCCGTCGACAACCACGCCGGCAAACCACCACGCTTAGCCCTCCAACGCCAGGCAAGATCACGCGCGCCCCACGCAACTATGAGAAATATTCCAATCAAAGGAATATAGGTGTACCTATCAGCCATTGCCTGCTTGCCGACCTGGACAATACCAATCACCGGAACCAAGGTGATCAGATACCACAACCAGCCTACTGTGAGATAGGGCCTCGAGCCGGCAACGCGAATCGTTATTGCGGTAATCACTATCAAGAATAGTGCTGATAGTATAACCTGATAAATTGGCAGCGTGGGACCGGGATGAGGATAGTAGCAAGCCAGACCAACCGGCCAAACTGTCTTTACCAAGTACTGAACGTAAGCCCACCCCGCATTAGCTAAACGCACACCGAGAGGACAAGCGTCGAGCGGCGCGACCGCGCCCGTCGACTTCTGAACCCAAAAAGTTACCACGCACGAACCAAGTGACAACACAAGAAGCGGTGTCTTCTCCAAAACCAGGCCCCTAAATACGCGACGGCCAGAACTAAGGTTTGCAACCTGAAACCTCCCGAGCGGCCAATAATCCAGCATCAGAAGCACAAGCGGCAATGACACTAGCATTGGTTTTGAAAGCAAACCTAGGGTGAAAAGAACTATAACAAGCGCGTATGTTATCGCCAGAGGTTTTTTTGCATACTGCGTATAAGCAAGCATTGTCAGAAACCAGAAAAAAGTGCTCAGCACGTCCTTGCGCTCGGATATCCACGCAACGGACTCGACGTGGAGTGGATGAACTGCAAACAACGCCGCCACGAATGCGCTTGCCCATACGCGTCGCGTCATAATGTTAAACACGCTAAATAGCAAGACCACATTTGCAACGTGAAAGAGCACGTTAGTCATGTGGTGCACACTTGGATCTAGCTCACCAAAATGAGCATCCATCATGTGCGAAATCCAAGTAAGCGGATGCCAGTTATTGGCATGTCTTGCAGTGAAAGCCCAAACAACATTCTCCCAAGTCAGCCCCGACATTACATTTCGGTTCTGAGTAACGTAAAAGTTGTCGTCGAAGTTGGTAAAGTCAAATCCCAACGTCTGCCAGTAGACGACCAAGGTAATTGCTACTAGTGAAACTATTATCAGAGTGAAAAAACTCTTTCGCATAGCGAACCTATTGCTTTGCGGTCATCATTTCGACAATCTTCAGATTATCCCGTGCAATTGCACACTGCGGGTTGATCCGAAGTGCCTTACGAAAATACCGCTCGGCTTGCTTCAAATCACCTTTTTGCACATATGCAACACCCAAATGGGATAATGTTCTATCCAGCTGTTGTCGGGTCTTAAGCGCCTCTTTAAAACAAGCTATCGCCTCATCAATCTTGCCCATCTGAAGAAGCTCCGCGCCAAGCGTATTGTTGATCTCGGTATCAACAGGTCTCAGTCTGTGCGCTTCTAACAGATGCTTCATAGCAGAACGATCATCTCCTCTAGTCTTAAGCGCCTGAGCCAGGTTGTAGTGAGCACAAACATTATTGCGCGTGACTCTAATCGCGTGGCTAAAAAGAGTTATACTGTTCCGCCAGTAACCAGTCTGCTCGTAAGCTATGATCGCTAAGACTACCAGAACAACGCAAGATCCGGACACAGCAGCAGCGATTCTCACCGGACGTACTCTCATCAACTCACCTGCTCCCCAAGTCAAAGCAACAAGCAGTCCGATCATAGGGACGTAAGTGTACCTGTCTGCCATGCCCTGTTCGCCAACCTGAACAAATCCAATAACCGGCACCAAAGACACTAGATAGAAAAACCATCCTACAGCTAAGTACGGAAAGCGTCGCGCGTTGATCAACACTAGAGAAGTAACGACCAACAAAAACACGCCGGATGTAACCACTATCCAAGTAGGCAAGCTGTTGCCTGGATGCGGATAAAAGACAGCCAGTTTGGTTGGCAAAAAGGTCTTGTAAATGTACCAACAGTACGAATAAATCGCATTAGCAAAGCGAACCCCGAAAGGATATAATACTGTAACACGCTCGGGTCTGAATGCATGCTGCACATAAAGGGTAACTACCATAGAAGCCGCGCTAAGTACAAAAAGAGGAATTTTCTCAATAACCAGTTCACGAAGCCGGCCGTTTTTAACCCCGAACCTCCCCAGCGGCCAATAGTCGAAAAGCAACATCAGCAACGGAAGCGTAACAAGCATAGGCTTTGCCATCAAACCTATCGCAAAAGCAAGAGCCACAAACGCATAACGCCCAACACTCGGACGACGAACGTAGTGTAAGTAGGCAAGAAGGGTAATCAACATAAACAACGTCGAGAGTACGTCCTTGCGCTCGGTTACCCATGCAACGGACTCCACGTGTAGCGGATGTACTGCGAATACACCCGCAACAAAAGCACCACGCCACGCCAAGCCCGTCATTTTGTTCAACACAATGAAAAGCAGGATGGCATTTGCGGCATGCAAGACCAAGTTGGTCAGATGATACTGAGCGGGGTCAAGTTCCCCAAGCCGATAGTCAAGCATCAGGGAAATCCAAACGAGAGGATGCCAGTTACTGGCACGCGACGTTGTAAACGCCCATTTGATCGAAGAGAAGTTCAATCCCTGACGGATAAAAGGGTTTTCATATACATAAACGTTGTCATCGTAGTTGGTAAAGTCGAACTCCAGCGTTTGCCAGTAGACGGCTACCGTCGCGATAATCAGCAAGACGCAGATTAGAAGACCGCGTTGTGTTATTCTGGGCTTTGGTCGTCCCAACTGCAAGCTCCGGACATAGGTTTAGATACACTTTTAATATATCACACGCTGATTTCTTGGTTGCCAGATTTTTATTTCATAACAAACTTGCGAGTCTCGATAACAATACGGGTTTTGCGATCAGGCGTCTTGGGAAGTATTTGCACTATATCATCTATAACATCGCTAGGACCGCTGATTGTAACTCCGTCGTCGCAAAGATAGGTCGTACGACGTGAAGCCCTTTCGGCCCAAGCCCGATCGGGAACAAAAGAAGTCTCCGTAAGACCCCGGTCGAGAAGCCGCGCGATGTAGTCGCTGCGTTTTTCCTCATCCGATATGGCAGCTGAGGCAACTTCTTCCACGTCCAACTCGTCACTCTGTGCGAGCGTCCGCACAGCACGTCGAAGCTGCATGGCCGACTCTTCTCCGATCTCATCCGCATGCGCCTCAATCCATCGTTCTGTTTCCTTAACTACAAGCTGTGTCATCTGGCGTGAAGTCGCAACCTCATCAGCCTCAAGAAATCTGTTTAGCCAGACCGCGGCCGATTCTGGGTCTTCATCTTTCCAGAAAGGCTGATTACGAAATATCAGGTCATAGCGGGCATCTTCGGTGTACGGTTGCAATATCGCGAATCTGCCCAAGTGACGAGTCGGATCGGGCAATATCTGCACCTGCTCGAAATCCGGCCCATCAGACCGGCGTACGTAAGCATTCACCGGATCCATTTTTAAAATGGCTAGGTAGCGGTTATTATCTCCCGAATCAGTGAACAGAGCAATCGCAAGATACGTTCGCACTTCCGAAGAAGACCTCATGCAGTGCGCAAACCACCTGCCGATCACAGCACATTGTTCCACAAACTCATCGGGTGACGCCAAGATTCGCTCCGCACAAGCAGAAACTGTTCGGTCGGACCCCGCAAACTTTGCTGCCCGTGCTCCCGGCGATTTCACACAGTTTCTGATATGCTCCTCGAAAAACCGTCGGAGACCCTCAGACAAAACCTCCTCTCGGTCGGCAATCTCCGGTTCGTACGAAAGGTTGCTGATTCCGTGAATCACAAGGCGGTTAAGTTCAATCGCTTCAATTTGCTGCATTACCCAACAACACCTCCTGCGAGACGCGTAAAGTCACTTCTTCGGCGAACACAGGATTACCTTTGGGAAAGCAGGAAGGAGCTTGTAGCACTGTCTAATTTTCAATTTGTGGAAAACTGGCAGCCCTCGACGCTTTCCTGGTCATTCTCAATCAAAACCCACTTTAACGCCTGTAAGCGACGCTACTTCTTCTATCGCTTTTGGGGCCAAGACCCCAAGCTGAAATGGAAACTGCTGGAATTACGCAATATCACCACTCTAGTAATGCTGCGTGGCACGGTAACTCACCAAGTGATTGCAGAGTCGCTTTCGGCCTTGCGAGACGGACTACCGGTAACGCTCGAGTCCGCAAAGGAACGCGTAACCGAGATTATGCTAGAGAAGTTACGCGAGTCATACTATAGACTATGGCACGTTAACAACCGCCCCCCGGGACGAAAGATTTCGGAATTCACCAACCTGCTTGAACACTACTATGGATTTCCGGACACCGACCAGAGAGCGAGAGAAAACCGTGCCATTGCGTTGGCTTGCATTGAAAATCTCTTCCGCTCAGAGCTCTGGACCGAAATAGCATCAACCGACCCTCAAACTTGGAAGGCGACGGATGAGGAGGTTTTCTCATCGTTTGACCTGGACGGAATAAAGGTTTACGCGCGGCCCGACTTTGCACACTCGCACGATCAGCCAACCATCATCGACTGGAAAACCGGTTCGCCCGGAGAAGAAGATCGCGAACAACTTGTGCTCTACTCACTTTTCGCGCAATGGAAATGGGAATGGCGACCTTATGAAACTAAGCTGTGTGCGGTATATCTTCACCCCGATCTGATGTTAGACACCTTCACGCCAACATCCGAGGATGTCAGTCGAGTTACGAAACTGGTCAAAGCAAGCTTCAATGAAATGATGGAACTTGAGCCGGTGCACGAAAAGGCCGACATAAGCCGCTTTCCACCCACCAATGATCCCGAGCATTGTAGATGGTGTAGCTTTCAAGGCGTCTGTGAGGATTCTCCGCTACGCAGAGTAATC
Organism: Armatimonadota bacterium; assembly: GCA_026415535.1. Lineage (GTDB taxonomy): Bacteria > Armatimonadota > UBA5829 > UBA5829 > UBA5829 > CALJES01. The sequence continues at coordinate 8,984 of JAOAGX010000021.1, forward strand.
ACGGATTGAGTCGCCAGACCAAGTAGTTTAGCACGGCAGCAAAACTGACCCATAAGATGTACGGGACAAGCAAAGCTCCAGCAAGGATTGATAACCGAAAAAACAACGCGATTGTCGCAACGATTGCAATCCAAAGAGCAATAAGCTCGAAAAACGCCGCGCCGGGCATTCGCAAGCCGAAGAAGATAATTGACCAGGCGGTGTTCAGCACTAGTTGCACGCCAAACACAATCAGAGCGGTCTTCACCGATGTATTTTTCCACCCCTTCCGCCACACCAACCACGCCGCAATGCCCATCAGCGTATAAAGCGTTGTCCAGACCGGAGCAAACACCCAGTTTGGAGGATTGAAGTCCGGCTTCCGAAGACTGACGTACCAAGTACTTACAGAGGATTCAGTGTAAAGTCCGCCGATAAACCCCGCCGCTAGACAGACACCAATCCATAAAACTAAGGCAAGCACCTGCTTTGCAACCGAACCCATCTTGTCCATACAAATCACCCTTCCCTGCTTCTATGCAAAGCGCCCACAAATCGAACCAAGCTACCACCGACACATTAGGCACACTCAGCCTTGACACTTTCTAATCGCTTACTCGAACGCGAGAGGAGTTTGAATAAAGATAGCCTATGTAACCAATGCTACGACTTATACCTTATCCACAGCGGGCGTATTATCAAACGAGCTATTTGTTTTTGGAAGCTATTTTCCAAAATGCCAAGGATGGAAAGATCTCAGCGTAACATCGAAAAATCTTTTCTACGCTCAGAAAGACAGCGTGTGTAAGGCTGGTCGAGACAAGGTGAACTCACTAGTAAGCACACTTTAGTGCTACCTTGATTCGTGAGTCGCCCCGCTCACTCTTCTACCGCCAAAAAACGCAAAAAACCCATGAGAATATGGGCCGCTCACATGGCATAACATTTCAAGCTTCCAGCCAAGCAAATTTGAACGCTGAGAGGTCCGAGCACGTATCTATAGTGCAGGAAGCTAGGCGTGCTCGGTCAGAGTCGCACCAAGCTGAATCGGCCGTTTGATGGAGCACGCTGGCGATGGTATGATAACCATAAATTAGTCCAGCTGTTCTGTCAAGCACCGATCACAGCGCAAGGGCGCGGGTCGGTGCTTTAATTGTTATGTCGGCAAATTGAGGAGTGATGCCCGATGAAAGCGGAAAGAGAAGTAATATTGACCGCTCGCGGCCTCAAGAAAATCGAGGAAGAACTCGAACAACTCCGAACCGTCCACCGCAAACGAGTTGCGGATCGAATACGCGAGTCGATGCACTTCGGAGAAATGGGAGAAAACTCTGAATTCGAGGACGCCAAGAATGAGCAAGCATTTGTTGAAGGGCGTATCGAGGAACTCAGGCAGATTCTCGCGATGGCAAGGGTCATAGACAATGAAGAAGTGCTAACCGACAGTGTAGGAATCGGATCGGTGGTTAAAGTGAGAGACCTCGAAACCTTGGACGAATGGGAATGGCACATCGTCGGGACTGTGGAGGCCGATCCAGCGGAAAACCGAATTTCCAATGAGTCGCCGGTGGGTAAGGCCCTGATGAATCGTAAGGTGGGAGATGTGGCCGTGGTCGAGATCCCGGCAGGAGTGGCGAAATACGAAATACTCGGTATCCGCAAGTAGACCGCTAAAAGGAATACGAGTGTGAAGAGGCGAACCCTACCCTGCGAGGAACTTCTCGCAGGGTGTTTTTTTGCATCGAAGCGTGAGGTGTCGTATTGAACGAACGTCATATTCCAGAACACGAACTGATTCAAACCAGATTAGAAAAACTAAATCGGCTACGAGAGATCGGCAGGGATCCTTTCGCGATCGAGCGGTTCGAGCGCCGATGCGCCATCAAACGAGACGAGGCAAGCTTTGAGGTTGAGCCCTATAGTACAGACATTATCGCCGCTTTTGAGGAGAGCGAGGCTTCTGAGACTCAGAAGACAACTCAGGCTCCCGAGATCGACGTTAGAATCGCCGGCCGAATCGTCTCGCTACGATTAATGGGTAAAGCTGCGTTTGCCCATATTCAGGACCGAAAAGGTCGGATACAGATCTACTTCAAACAAGACGACCTGGGAGACGACTATGAGATCGTCAAGCTCCTCGACCTTGGCGACTTCATTGGCATCAACGGTTTCGTATTCCGAACTCGGACGGGAGAAATCACTGTTCATGCGCGGGAACTTATTGTGCTGGCAAAGTCTTTGCGGCCTATTCCTTTCGGCAAAGAAAAAGGTGAGCAACACTGGTATGGCCTGCAAGATGTTGAGCAGCGTTACCGGCAAAGGCACGTAGATCTTATCACCAACCACGAGGCGCGAGAAACTTTTGAGAAGCGAAGTCGGATCATCAGAGCAATACGAGAGTTTTACGACAACCGCGGTTACCTTGAGGTGGAGACACCAGTCCTACAACTCGTCGCGGGAGGCGCTGCAGCAAGACCTTTCTTAACATACCACAACGCGCTGGACCACGAGTTTAAGCTCAGAATTTCGCTGGAGCTGTATCTAAAGCGGCTTGTAGTCGGAGGATTGGAGCGAGTCTACGAGATTGGACGCGTGTTCCGTAACGAAGGCATAGACGCCAGACACAGCCCAGAATACACGCTCCTGGAAAGCTACGAAGCTTATGCCCAGCTTGAGGACGTTATGGACCTTGTCGAAGAGCTGTTTCGACATATATGTCGCTCGCTCTATGGTGGAACCACGTTCGAATACCAGGGCGCCGCAATCGAGCTTGCGGGACCGTGGAAAAGGCTGCCTATACTCGAAGGAATACAGCAGTACGCAGGCGTCACGCCGGACGTGTTTGACTCGCTAGAGACAGCACTTGCGGCTATGAAAAACCTCGGTCTTCCCACAGATCAGGAAAATATGGTCGGCGGAATTATCGAAAAAATCCACGAGCGGTTCGTTCAGCCCAACTTAGTGCAGCCGACATTCATTACCGATTTCCCTATCGAAACATCCCCACTAGCCAAAAAGCGGCAGGACAACCCCAGACTTGTGCGGCGATTCGAAGCTTACGTCGCAAAACAGGAAGTGGCAAACGCCTTCAGCGAAATCAACGATCCTCTTGACCAGCGGGAACGCTTCGAACATCAGATGAAGATGCGTGCTGCCGGCGATGAGGAAGCACATCCTATGGACGAAGACTTCCTCCGTGCTCTCGAATATGGCATGCCCCCAACTGGTGGGCTCGGTATCGGCATTGATCGACTCGTGATGGTACTTTGCAACGAGACAAATCTGAGAGACGTGATTCTGTTCCCGACGATGAAGCCGGAAAGGTAGCGCTCGCACAGACAGCGTTTCAAAGATTGATTTTGTGTCAATTACTTTTGTTGGGTGCTAAGCGCAGGATTGTAGGGAAACGAACTACCCGTTCTGTTGGAGCGCGAGCAGCGCGCGGTTGCCTATTCGGCTTTGCAAGAGAATATTCCCAATCGTGTCCAACGAACGTTGCCACCTTACGCCAGGATTTGGGATTGCTCCGTTAACCGGAGCCTTTGCTTTACCGGAGCGTCGATCTCAGTCAGAAGTGTGTATCACACATAGCAACGAAAATGTTTCGCCGTCACGCCCACATCACTTAGCTTTGGGGAACCAGTTTTCGAAACACTACGTTATTCTGAGCGAAGCGAAGAATGTTCCAAGCGCCAAAATTTCACAGTATCAGGCCGTTGCAACGGATGCGTCTCCGTCGGTTCTTCCGGCCAATTATCGGTGAGCATCGATTCACCGAAAATTTCTGGGCCCGCATCCTATCGCAACAACCCTCGTCTTATGGACTCTTGACTTTCACGCATATGCGGTGTAATCTATCTGGCACATAGTTCTTTACAGCACGAATCCGGTCATGTCCAAGACTGGAATAGGCAGGTGAGACTATGAACGCTCGTCGCATTCTAACTCGAAAACCTATTAGCACGGTGCTAGAATCGCTGATGTGGCACGATGCCGTTCGGGGATTCGTACTCTCCCAAGTCGAAAAGGCTCTACGCAAAGAAGCCGAAGAGTGCACCCCAGATAAGTGTCTGCGCCAGGTGCAAATTGATCGTCTTGATTGTGCAATAGCCCTCTTGCGCGGACTTGATAGGATCATGAGGCGCGGACTTGTATCCAAGCGTTTCATGAGTACCATACTCGAAGCGTTCCTTGGAAACGTATTTATGAACGAGGAGCTAACAGTGGCGGCAGGCAAACTCGGTTTCGAGCCGCCATCTTTTATAACCATAAGCCCCACAGGTCGGTGCAACCTTAAATGTAAGGGATGTTATGCCTCCGATGCAGCATTGCAGGGCAATCAGCTCAGTTTTGAAGTTTTTGACCGTATCTGCAGAGAAAAGCGTGAAATGTGGGGATCCCATTTCACAGTCATTTCCGGAGGTGAGCCATTCTTGTGGGAGGACAACGGCCGCGATTTAATTGACCTCGCCGCGCGTCACCCATCCGACGTGTTCATGGTATACACCAATGGAACTGTGATCGACAACGAGCTGGCGCGACGCTTGGCAGACGTAGCCAACATCTCACCCTGTTTCTCTGTAGAAGGTTTCGAGGCAGATACTGACGCTAGACGAGGAAAGGGAGTTCACGCAAAGGTAATGGCCGCCATGGAGCGCCTGCGCAATTACGGCATACCATTTGGTATATCCGCGACCGCAACCCGCGACAACTGGGATATCATAACCAGCGACGAGTTCGTTGACTTCTACTACTTCGACCAGGGAGCCCTATACTGCTGGGTATTCCAATATATGCCAATAGGACGCGATCAATCGGTGGACCTGGTAGTTCCTCCGGAACATAGAGTTGAAATGGTGGACCGAATGTGGCGGCTGGTTCGAGAACGGCAGGTATTCATGGTCGATTTTTGGAATTCAGGCACGGCAAGTCTCGGCTGCATAGCAGCAGGCCGCGGTACCGGATACTTCTACATTAACTGGGACGGAGACGTGATGCCGTGTGTTTTCACACCCTATGCTGCCGACAACATCAACGAAATCTACGCGCGTGGCGAAAACATTCAATCGGTCTTGAACCTGCCCCTGTTCAAAAAGATCAGGGAGTGGCAGCACGAACACGGCTACGAAAAACCGCCTGTTGAAACTAAAAACTGGCTTTGTCCATGCGCAATCCGTGATCACTTCGACACGTTCGCAGAGGCCGTGCGAGAGTGCAACGCACGTCCAATCACTCCAGAGGCAAAGGCTGCCCTCGAAGACCAGGAATACTACTCGAGAATGGTAGAGTACGGGATACGGATGCACGAGCTCCTAGAAGAAAAGTGGGAGCGGGAGTACTTGAACAAGCAACCTCAAACTATCAGAGATTCAGAATCACAGTGTGACGTGGTTAAGGCAGGCTTGTAAAGGTCGGCGCAACACTTACGAAATCTTTACAAGGCCTCTATGATCTCAACATTCGCACGGGGAATTAGAGCGGTGCGACCATCGGCAAGTTCAGCCTCCAAAACGCGCACAATTGCGCCGGACTCGATTTCGACAGGCTCGGGCGGAAGATTTGCAACTGTCCCAATCGCACCAAAGTAGGGATCTCGAATCACGCGAATGCTGCTGCCGATCTCCAGCAGTTGACCCTTCGATGGGCGAACAGCAACTTCTGGTTTCAACTTGAGTGGGGCTATTACCTCTGGCCTAATCACACCAGCGCGGATCTGGGTTGCGCCGTTAATCGAAACTCGCCGGCCCTCTAATGATTTCAGCAGGTCGAAGGTGCGGCGAGCCATAAAGATTGAACCGAAGCCCTCGGTGAGGATAAGCGTACTCGGAATATCTTCCTGGCCCGTGATTGCGACTCCGATGTCGTGACCGAGATATTCAATTAGGTCAGTATCAGTAATTGCTGTCTCTTATACACAT
>JAOAGX010000222.1 GCA_026415535.1 Armatimonadota bacterium
AGATGTGTATAAGAGACAGCGCAGGCGGGGATTGTGTTCTCGCCGTTCCTGGCGCCGTTTTTCGGCTTCGACAAGGTAGATCTTTACACGCAACTGCTAAGTGACCGCGAGAACTGGGACCGCCTGGTCGAGCGGATTGAGGAACTGGAGGAAGAAAAGCGCACTCGCGCTGCAGGGGAATAAGCAATGGGCAGTTATCAACACGCACAGGATAACTGGTTTGCGGCATTCATAATCGGTTTCATCGTGGTGGCGGTGCTGATCAACATTTGGCGTGCCCGTCAAGGTAGGGAACTGTACATCCGCCGCATTCCAGGACTGGACGCTATCGACGAAGCGATCGGGCGTTCCACCGAGTTAGGGCGCCCCGTGACGATGATTTCGGGCTTGACGGCGTTCGGCGTGGAGGCAGTGCAAGCGCTGACGATCTTCAAGTACATCACCAAACAAATCGCACGCTTTGCGACTCCGATGCGCTTGCTGACAGCGAACGCCACGGTCTATGCCGTAGCCCAAGAAGCGATCGCTGACGCCTACAATGAAGCTGGTCGCCCTGACCTCTACGATCCCGACAGCATTCGGTTCCTGTCGTCGGAACAGTTCGCCTTCGCCTCGGGCGTGGCAGGCTTGATTCAGCGCGAACGAGTTGCTGCCAACTTTATGTTTGGCATTTTCTTCGCGGAGTCGCTGATTTTCGCGGAGACAGGTAACATCGTCGGCGCTGTGCAAATCGCCGGTACGGTGAGCTTTACTCAAGTTCCGTTCTTCGTCGCCGCTTGCGATTACACAATAATCGGCGACGAATACTACGCCGCCAGCGCATACCTTTCGCGAGAGCCAACACTTTTGGGAAGCCTAGTCGGCCAAGACCTAGGCAAACTGGTTATAGTGGGACTGATAGCATTGGGGGCGGTCGCCGTAACACTGCAATCGGTCTTTCCCGAAATTCAGTGGCTCTGCGATCTGACTAATCTGATCACGAGATACTTTCCAGGAGGCTAAGAGCGAATGGGCGCTGTATGGGAGTGGTTGGCGGCGCCGAGAGAAGGCTGGTTACTTGCTGGGTTCATTGTGGCAGCGCTTGTAATTGGCGGCCTGACATTGGCAATGCTGTGCTCGACGCCACCACGTTACCGGAAGCCGATTGTGATGGTCGTAACATTCGTTGCCGGACTCTACTACTCACTGGAGTTTTTGCTTCCACCGGAAGCCTGGGGACTGAAACCACCAAGAAATCCTCTTACCGACGCTCAGCCAACAGTCGCCGCGCTTGCTCAGATCGTATCCAGCTTTGCGCTTTTGTTGGGAGTATGGAACTTGTTCTTGATACACGGACGCGCTGTCGGTAAGAGAACCAAAGGCTGGTATAACAGCGCCGCCTTTTTTGTGGCGTTCTTTGGGATCATGCTCGCTGGATTCCTGAAAGATACTCTTGCGGGCAAGGGTGCGCAAGTATCCGAGAGTATGTATGTGATCCTGTTCAACGGATTCCTAACCTCCCTCGACTCGACAATGTTCTCTCTGATTGCTTTTTACATCGTCTCGGCGGCTTATCGTGCGTTTCGGATCAAGTCGCTTGAGGCCGCCCTGATGATGGCTGCTGCAGCAATTATCATGCTCGCGCTGGTGCCGATCGGGGCAACCATTACAAACTGGCTTCCCGAGACCGGTATCATTTCCGCATTTAGAGTCGAAAGGATTGGATATTGGTTGTTGACTGGACCTAACATGGCCGCTCAGAGAGCTATAGCCTTTGGCATAGCGGTCGGCGGATTAGCAATGGGCCTACGCATATGGCTGAGCCTTGAAAGAGGCAGCTTTTTTGACAGGCAATTATAGATGAGCGTTTTGACAAAACTGCAGAACATAGACAGACGAATTCTTTATCTGCTAATAGCAGTTGTGATTGCTGTACCGCTGCTACGCAGGCCAAGCAAACACCCCAGCGTAGTGTTTCTCGAGGTCAAAAACGCCTACAATACTCTTGATCGCATCCCGAAGAACAAAGTTGTGATATTGTCTACGGTTTGGGGACCGGGCACTCGCGCTGAAAACGAGTCTCAAACCGAAGCTATAATGCGTCATCTTTTCAGAAATCGGACGAAGTTCGTAGTTCTGAGTTGGGACCAGCTTGGGTCACAGTTGACCTACGATGGTGGCACAGCGATTGCAAAAAAGATGGGCAGACGCTACGGCGCTGACTGGGTGCACCTTGGTTACAACCCAGGGCCTATGTACGCGATCATACGAGGACTAGGCAAGAACTTCCCGGGCGTATTTAAGGTTGACAGGTTTGGCAAAAAGCTCAAGGATATCCCTCTTACTGCGAAGGTGCGCGACCACCGAGACATAGGAGCCGTGGTCGAAATCACCCCGTCAGGCACCGTAGCCTATTGGATTGCCTACTTCAACCAACCCTATCAAGTGCCTCTCGTTTTCTGCCCTACAGCAGTAATGTCCGCCGAAGCCTATCCATACCTCGATTCGGGCCAGCTAAACGGAATGCTCAACGGAGTCATCGGAGCAGCTCAGTATGAAACTCTAATAGGCATGGGCAAAGAAAGGACTTACGCTGCCGCCGCATCCTGGGCACTATCGTCGGCCCATATATTCATACTCGTACTAATTGTGTTGGGCAACCTAGGATATGCGCTCAGTCGCAGATCTACTCGCGCTAGAGGAGGATCCAAAATTGGCTGACTGGCTGTCGGCTAACGTCAAGTCGATTTCTATTTGGTGTGGTGCGGTATCGACGTTCGCTATATACAGCGTACTGTACGCCGAAAACAGGCTCTACCGGCTGTTTGAACATATATTCATCGGTTTAGCGGCGGGATTTGGCGTTTACATAACTTGGTCCCAAGTACTTGCTCCCAAATGGTGGCAACCAATGGTGCTCAAGGGACACTGGTATTGGGCTTTTGCCGCAGTGTTGGGAAGTATGTTTTATTTCATGTATTCTCGCAAACACGCTTGGATCAGCCGCGTCATATTCGGGCTATTTATGGGCCTTTCGGCTGGCTTGATGTTCCGAGACCTCTACGAAATATACTTCCCCCAGATGGGAGCCTCTATGAAACCCTTACTCGGCAAGTCAATGAGCGTTTGGGCTACCCTAAATGTCATTGTTTTTTATGTTATACTCCTATGCTCGATGAGCTATTTCTTTTTCAGCTTTGAACACGCAAATCCGGTTATCAAGCGCAGCGCCGCCGCTGGACGATGGTTCCTAATGATCGGATTCGGTGCAATTTTCGGCTCTACAGTTATGGGCCGAATGACGCTTTTCATCGGACGGGTCAATTTCCTACTCAACGATTGGCGACCAGAAGTCGCGACTGTATGGCGATACCCATCGTTTAAAGCAGCTACAATTGCCATTGCATTTATCTGCTTGGCTCTTATCGGTCGTCACCTCTGGTTCCACCACAGAATGCAGCATCCCTCCGGCGAGTAAAGAAAACTCGCCAGACCACCAGGACCCAACAAACTCAACTTTGATATAGTTGAGTCAATACACCAGCTTGTTTGACACATGTTTGAACCATGTGGTTGTCGGGTATAAGCCGGTGGCAAGCAAGCAACTCGCCGATAGTCAATGACGAGTTAACAGTGGGGCTAAATGAGAATTTATTTCTCTAAGCACCAACTGATGGGCTAGTTGGCACGAATTGTGCACTTGATTCCAGCGGCGGGTACTGCGCCCCTTGCAGAAACCGTCGTCTTTGGAGGGAGCGTGCAACTGAAATGGTTAAGTGTTTTTGGTGTGGAGCGGAAAATGACAGCCGGCAAGATGTCTGCTGTGTCTGCAAAAGAAAGCTGCAGTGGTCAACTTTTTTCAAAGGTGTGCTGCGTTCATCTGTCGGTAGTCTAATAGGCAGCCAAGCAAAGGTCGAGGGTAGAAGCCCCGCGCGTTTGCGACTTGTTTCTTGAGCAGACACCTGGTTTTCTCCTAGGTTGGCCCAGTGCTATTGGTTGCCGCAGAGACATGGTGTTTTGCCCAAATAGAACTTGCCTCTGCACCTAATATAGCTACTACAGCAGAGTAGTTGATC
>JAOAGX010000223.1 GCA_026415535.1 Armatimonadota bacterium
GTACAAGACCGGTCGCGACGCCAAACCGTCGGCGTGTTCAGCCATAGCCTGCAGGGCAAAGAAATGAGACCTGTTGGAATCCCATCGTCCGCCACACCTCAGGTCCTCAACAATTACCAGTGGTTTGCCGAGTTCAACGGCCCACTCTACTGCCCTTTGAAGCCCGAAGTTCCAACCGATCCGACGACAAGCAAGCATCCAGTAGAGCACGTAATGTCCGGATCGGTCTGCCCCGCAGTCGGAACAGACGTCGATTCGGACGGCCGGAATAACCGAGTTTGTCGGACCTGCTGGCATCGCCGCAAGATTCCTAAAAATATTAGATGAATTGGGAGATCATATCCCCGGCGAACGAACCGTAATACCAAGGGAAAGCACTGTTATTCTACAGCCCACTCGTAAGCTTTCTTTCGCTCCTCCCACGGTGGAGGCTCAGGTATTCCGAAAGCCTCGCGCTTACGCTTGAGGTAGTATAGGTAATTTTCGTAAGTAACGTCAGGCGGGCAACGGTGGTCGACGTGCGGGATGTAACCTCCCTGTTCAACAAGCGGTGCTATACGCTCGATCTCGCGGTCGATGGCGTCCTTGCCGGCGATGAGTTGGGTCTTATCGACACCGCCCATAAGTCGCACTTCGCGGCCAAACTCGCGGCGTATCCAATAAGGATCAGTTCCGCCTCTAATTTCCAGCGGAAACATAATGTTGACCCCGCCTGCGAGCCAGTGCTCAACGATGCGGTTGATATTGCCATCGCAGTCGACGTAGGCGAACTCACAGCCGTGTTTTTTTAGCAGGTCCGTGATCTTCTTATAGCGCGGAGTGAGCCAATTTCGGAACATGGTCGGCGAAATGATTGGACCGTGATTGAAAGCGATGTCCTCCCAGATCGAGCAAGCGTCGACGCGTACTTCACCTAGTGCTCGCTCGATGAGTTTGCACTGAAACTCAGCCAGGTAGTCGACCATCTCCTCGATCCATTCAGGCTGATCCATACATGCTATGGCGATGTTCTCAAAACCCATCCAGTTGCGGATTACGCCTAAGAGGCTTCCTCCGCTAATCACAACTAGCTGGTCGGTGTTTTCGACCGATTTCTTCCAGTTCTCCCAGTCTTGCTCAGGCGGATAGCGGCACGGGTCGTTCGGATCGAGTCGCTTCTTGAACTCCTCCCAGTCCTCACGCGTTTCTACGGGGAACTTTAGGTACTTAGGAATGGTGCTCCAGAGGTCTTTCTGGACGATTTTCTTGACGCCGTCGTAGTCGATGATAATCCGCGTGCGCTCGTCTTCCTCAAGAACCTGGTATTCAAAGCCCGGAATGATCCCGCTGTTTACGGGCACATTAATACAGGTTTCGAAACCGAAGAAAATGTCGGCTTTTGGGTTATCGTCGACGTATTTGGGCAGTCCCTGCTCGTGCCAAACTGCGAGTGTCTCGCCCCAATATCCAAATTCCTGATCAGGGACATGGTCCACGCTTTCGTAGCGCATACAGGCTAGCCAGCGCTCTCTGGGTGTCATATTACTATGCTCCTTGTCATTGACATTAGCAACATTACCGCGGATGAGAAGTCATTTTCGCAGCATTGTAGCCACAATCGGGCTGAAAGGCGGTATTTCAAGTTCCAATACGAGCTTGCCACCGACCGTGCGATAGGGCGCGCCCTCGACACGCACGTCTTCCAGCAGTCCCAGGTCGTTGAGTCTGATCTCAACCTCGCGCGAGACAGGTGTATCTGTCAGGTTGAACGCGTTTACTACACACTCTCCTTCTTCGGGCAGCACGTGAATATGGGTAAGTTCGTCAGGTCCGTAGAAGACGCCTCTGGTGTAAAGGGCTTTTAGCGAGCGGTAACGGGCCATTGCGTCTCGATAAGCTGCGAATCGTGCCTCATTGCCTTGCTTGCCGCCAATTCCTAGATGGCGTACGGTGGAGGCATACCACCAGAACGCCAGACAAGCATCATTGTCGTTGGCCATATTGATGTGAAGATACAGTGGTAGCGAGTAGGCAAGATTGTAGTAGAAAAGGCTTAGCGCTTTGCCGGAGAGCAAATCATCCAATGGGTTCATCACGAACTCAAATCCCCAAACTTCATTGAAGCTTCCCTCTTGATCATGTAGGTAATACACCGGCAAGTAACGAGCTCCCCAAGGCCAGATCGGGTCGTGCATTTCGATAACGATGTCAGGGTGTTTCTCGTGGATTTTGCGCGCTAACTCCGCCACAGCACGAGCGTGCATATCAGGGGTTGTTGGGACTGAGTGTCCGTGTGTTGGATCGTGACAGGGCCCACGCCAGTCGAATTCATCCAACATTATGAAACTCATACCGGCGTCGGCCAGCTTCATAATTCGTCTTAGCTTTTCTTCTTGGTAGGCTTGCGAGCAGAAGCAAGGCTCGTGGAAAGGTTTGGAAGCATAAGGTGCATAGAAGCCGGTGCTGCCGTCGTATCGCCGTCTGTACATACCCGGCCAATCGTCACAGTAGCTTCGTCCAATGGTCCGAAGACCTACTTTCAGACCAAAATCGTCTTTCATCCGTCGTACAAATTGCGAGGGATCACCAAGTCTTGCTTCGTCCCAGGTAGTGTTGCCTTCGCAAACCTCCCAACCAGGTCCAAGGTATAAGAGATCGCAACCGGCGTCACGAGCTTTTGTAGCTTCTATTTCGAGCATCTCGGGGTTGTAATTTTCGGCGAGTGCATATGGATTGTTGTGGTGGCGGCCGATGTCGTAGTGGGAGCTCCAATGTATAGAAGGATCATAGTCTTCGGGAACACCATGCCCAAGACCGGCCATAAACTCTCGAAACAAATAAGCCCCTTCTCGCCAAAGACCTTCATAGAACTGGTACCGTGTCTTGCCGAACGGAAACTCCGCGCTTGGAGCGAGCACTCTTGCTTGGATAGGCTCATTGTATAACGACGGTGCTGCTCCACCAAATGTAAGGTAGACCTCTGGTTCCGCCTGGGCTTCATCGGTAAGATGATTGGACGGAGTTATTCGTTCCGTGTCAAGCATCGAGAACTCGATTGCGTCGGGGTTATGCTTTATTATTAAAAGTCCGTTCTCGCCGTCGGTCCAAGCCCAGGCTTCGGATCGTCCGCGTCCCTGATCCACGACCTCTTGCACCAGACGCGCCGGATTGTGGAAAGTTGAGCATTCAAAGCGTCCGTGATATATCTCATCCAGAGGATAATCGTGTTTCTTGCCGTCGGGTTGGAGTCGAAACGGGATGGCTATGATTCGGTAGTTCTCTATGTCGATTCCTGGTCCGCCGTATTTGCGCGGTCTGTCGAGCTTCTTACGGAACCCGAAGCGGTAGCCGCGCATTATGACGTTGTCCGATCCAAGGTTTCGCAGAACAAGGCGTTCTTCTAAAAAGTCTTGATCCTCAGGTATATACAATCGGTGTCTGACACCAACGTCCGCGTTAGCACCTTTTTCTCCCAAAACGCCGCTGATTGTGATTCTGCTTCCGCCGCGCCTCCACGGCTCCACAATTATCCTAGGCTCCCACAGTCCTTCGAGACGAACAATTTGGCCTCTCTTTTCCGCGAACGCCGAGTAGCGGTACTCCGAGTCAGCAAAGATGACCCCAGAGTACCTATCGGTCAAAATGACCCGGCCTACTTTGTCTTCGATCTCGATATCAAGCCGGTAGCGATTGGTCTGAAAGCTTTCAAGCCGCATGCCGCTATTGTATGAGAGGGATCAATAAGCGTCAAGATGAAATTACTGTAGAGTCTGTTGTTGTAGAGCACAAAACCGAGGCCTTACATTTGCTACGGCCTGTGGAAAAATTAAGCAGTTTCTCGGCTTGTTCAAAGGTGGCCGAATGCAGTTTCACTTACTCGACATAGTATTGCTCGGCACATTCTTTGCCTCCATGCTCGCGCTTGGTCTATACCAGGCACGCAGAGTCAAAAATACCGGTGACTTTTTCGCGGGCGGCCGTACGTTCACCAAGTTTTTGATGATGATGCACGCGCTGGGCACCGGCACTCATGCGGATGACCCGGTCGGAGTTGTGGGCGCGTCTTACAAGTACGGCTTAGCAGGTATATGGTATACCTTCGTC
>JAOAGX010000224.1 GCA_026415535.1 Armatimonadota bacterium
AGATGTGTATAAGAGACAGGGTTGGGTCTACCGTTGGGCACTTGCCAATATCGACCTTTTTTGCATGCAGTCAGAGGCTGACGCGGAAAGAATTGTATTGCTGGGTGCAGACCCAGCGCGAGTCAAAGTGACGGGTAACTGCAAGGCAGACGAAGCGCCGGTTCCATTGTGCGACGAAGAGAAAAGGGAGCTTAGGGCATTACTAAAGATCCCGGCAGAGTCGCCGGTTTTTGTTGCAGGTAGCACCAATCCAGGCGAGGACGCACCCGTTTTGGAGGCATTCGTAGGGGCGAGGAAAGCTCATCCGGATCTCCGCTTGGTTGTAGCGCCTAGACAGATAGATCGCGCTAGCGAAATTGAGGCTTTGGTGCGGAATTTGGGGTTGTCTTGCGTCCGTCGAAGCCAGTCGGGGAGTTTTGATGGCGGCACGGACGTGGTCATCCTTGACACGTTCGGCGAGCTTGCGCGTATGTATGCTATTGCTGACGTTACATTTGTCGGCGGAAGCCTGATCCCAAAGGGGTGTCACAGCATTCTACAGCCGATAGCTCAGGGCAAACCCGTATTCTTCGGGCCTTACACATTCAAGGCGCGGGATTTGGTGGGACAGGCGAAGCAAGCTGGCGTCGGGTTCGAAGTAAAGGACGGTACTCAATTGGGAATCGAGGTGGCGCGGTTCCTAAGTAACCGCGGTCTGCTTGAGGAAATTCGTCTTCGTTGCGAGCGAATGATGGCTGGGAATCGGGGCGCGTCTAGGCGTACCGCAGAGGCGCTTGCGGAGCTTATTAGACCGGTTTTGTCGTGATAGATTGGACCTTTTCGGCTCAGCTTAGCATACTTGCCTGGCGCTGTTATGGCGAACATCTTGTCGTTCTGAGCTCAGCGAAGAGTCTAGTTGTCGTTGTCATCTTCGTTCTGATTCCCGTTCGTCATTCTGAGCGCCATTTATGTCATTCTGAGCACCTTTCGCCATTCTGAGTGCCATTTGTCATTCTGAGCGAAGCGAAGAATCTCGCAGGCATCGTCATTCTGAGTGCGGCGAAGAATCTCTGCGTGCGACGAGGTGTTTAATAAAAACCTCTCCCTGATCCCTTCCTATTAAGAATGGGGGGCTGGATTGGACTCTCCTTCTCTAAGGAGAGGAGCCGGATTGAGGTGAGTCAAGTCGCGTGCTCAGTATATTTATGCTGTTGTAAAATATTAATCCAACCTCAGTGTTTTCGTTGACTCGACCTTCCTCGACTAAGCGGAGGAATAGCCGAAAGCGCATTTATTGCGACAACGAAGGTTGAAGCGTTTGTTGAAACAAGTAGAGTAAAGTAAGGATGATCAAGATGGGGCTGGTAATACTTGCGGCGCTATTCGCTGTAGAGGCCGTCAACGCAGGCCAAACCGTCGTCTTTCTGGATGGTAAGGCTGTGCCGGCCAATGCTGTATTGAACGATGTCCAAGCCGAGGGTGTGGTTCACAACGGCAGACCGGCACTGCGTGTGAAGTTTGGTATATCAGATTGGCCTAGCATATTCTTCAAAGCCGAGAGCGGTGTTTGGGACTGGAGTGCAGGCGAGGGTTTGGCAGTCGACGTGTTCAACCCGGAACGTGAGCCGGTAGCTTTTTGCGTGCGCGTGGACAATCAGGGTGCGGACGGTCGAAACAACTGCAACACCGCTTGTGCTTTTGCTCAACCAGGGCAATGGACCACGCTCAACCTGCGTTTTCGATCGGGTCGGAAAGAAAAGTTTTGGGGGATGAGGGGAATACCAGGCGTTGGCCCGTTGGCCGAGGGCACGACGATTGACCTGTCGAAGATTGTTGCCTTTCAGGTCTTTCTACCGCGTCCCTCGAAAGAACACACCTTGTTAATATCAAATGTGCGGCTAATGGGCCCATCTGATTATGAGATTTCAATGCCCTTTGTGGACAGGTTTGGCCAGTACAAGCACGCGACTTGGCCTGGCAAGCTTCGTAACGAAAGGGAGCTAGCGGAGCGACGCAAAAAAGAAGAGACCGCATTATTGAGTCCGCCCGGTCTGCATGGTTTGGATCGTTTCGGCGGATGGGCTGACGGACCACAGCTCGAAGCCACAGGGTGGTTTAGAACCGAGAAGTTAAACGGCAAATGGTGGCTGGTTGATCCCGACGGGCGTCTTTTCTTTTCTATAGGGGTTGATTGTGTCAATTTTTTTGACCGAACCTTTGTTGAGAAGCGAGAGGATTGGTTCGAGTGGTTGCCACAGGCGGCTTTGTCACCTACTGCAGAAGGCGAACGTGAGCGCGACGAATTCGAGCCGGCGGTTGGATACGCAAGTGGTGTTCACTCAATGGCCGAAGTAATCGGTGGTAATGGGAGGACTTTCAACTTCTATGTTGCCAACCTAATCCGCAAGTATGGCAAGGACTGGCAGGTCAGGTGGCGTGAGATTTCCTGTGCCCGTCTCAAAGCATGGGGGTTCAATACGATAGGCAACTGGTCCCAACACGACGTGTTGGAAAGCAACTGTCTGCCCTTCGCGGTGAACATTCGTATCGGTGGAGACTTTCGCCGTATTGAAGGGGGCGGGGGCTACTGGGAAAAAATGCCCGATGTCTTCGATCCAAAGTTCGCCGAGGCGGCGGAGTCGGCTATCGAGCCGGTAGCAAAAAAGTTTGCTTCCAACAGGTTCTGCATCGGCTACTTTGTTGACAACGAGCTTGCTTGGGAAGCTATCGAGCGCGGTACACTTGCTAGCCCTGTGGATCAGCCTTGTCGTGTCGAGATGGTGAGAAGGCTTCGTGAAAAATACGGCAGCTTGGAAGCGCTAAACTCCGCATGGGAGACCGATGCTGAGACTTGGAATGACCTTCGTGTGCCGGATTCGCCAAACGAAGTTTGCCAGAAGGATCTTGACGAGTGGGTCTACGTTTTTTCGCGGAGGTACTTCGACACTGTAAAGGCAACGCTTCGAAGGTATGCGCCTAGACAGCTATACCTGGGTTGTCGATTCTGTTGGACTCACAAGGAAGCAATTAGGGCAGCGGCAGACGTGGTGGATGTGGTCAGCTTCAACCTATACAAACGCGAGATCGACTGTGGCGAGTTCTGTGGCGAAAATGATTTGGGCAAGCCGGTTATCATCGGCGAGTTTCACTTTGGTGCACTAGACCGGGGGATGTTTCACCCGGGGCTTGTGCCTGTTGCTGATCAAAACGAGCGGGCCGCAAGTTATGTGCGCTATGTCGAAAGCGTGCTCAAATGCCCTGCTATCGTCGGATGCCATTGGTTCCAATATATTGACGAGCCTATCACCGGCCGCGTTCACGACGGTGAGAACTACAATATCGGTTTGGTAGATGTAACCGATACGCCTTACCCGGAGTTGATTACCGCGGCAAAGAGCATCAATTCACGTATATATCAGCGGCGAATGAGCAGCGGTAATTGATCGGAGACTCCCGTAGTATTGGTGACCAATGTAACTTTTGAGAGGGGCGCATCACACGAAAACAATAATCGCTTCGATCTTACACGGTCTTGCAACGTCTCAGCGTTAGCGTATGAAATCCTGGTTTACACATCAACTGTCGTTGTTGCCGAGGAATGACGTATTCCTGATCATCGGGAATTTCGAAGGAAGAGAAGGGGTAGCACGTCGATCACCGTTGTGCTGGGGCCCAACCGCGTCCTGATATGAGAGGTCCGATCTCGCGCATAAATATCAGGTTTCACATGTTCAAGCTAAAAATTATACAAACCTATACATGCACTTGAGGTCTGATCTCACGCATCAATATCAGGTCTCACATGTCAATAATCTCAAGTCTCGCATGTCAACGAAAAAACCAGTATAGCATGTCATCCTGAGCGAAGCGAAGGATCTCAGTCTAACATAGGCATTCCTTGCTGTGCCGGGAATTACGGCACGGTTTAGAACGGCAGCATAATCCATAATAGCGTGCGACATACTGGTTCTATCCATTATGCCTGTCTCTTATACACATCT
>JAOAGX010000225.1 GCA_026415535.1 Armatimonadota bacterium
AGATGTGTATAAGAGACAGGTCAATAGATATGGGCAGCGGGGTTATTGTGCACATACTCAACCCTGATCCGGAGCGCCATTACGAAGACCTCAACAACAAGTCAATCGCGCTGAGGATAGTGTTCAAGCAAGTGGCGTTTCTGCTGGCTGGGGACACGGAGCATTTGGCGGAGCGTTACATGTTGGAATCTGGTATGCCGCTTAGGTCTCAGGTGCTGCAGGTTGGCCATCACGGGTCTGAGGGGTCGTCGAGTCCCGAATGGCTTGCGGCGGTCCGTCCTCGGGTGGCCATCATCTCGTGCGGCAGGCGCAACCAATACGGTCACCCATCGCGTCGTACTGTTCGAAGATTGGAAGCTTTTGGCGCCAAAGTCTACCGAACCGATAGAGACGGGGCAGTGGTTGTAAACACTGACGGCAAGACGATTCGCATTCGCAAGTTTCGCGACTGATCAATCCTGCTCGGTCTCGGATGATCAGACTCCTTGTGCTATAGGGTTCTGCACACCCGCAAATCTGTCATTTTGAGCACTGATAAGTTTTTCTGAATAACACCCTGGAACAACACGTCATTCTGAGCGCAGCGAAGAATCCCGGTACCACCGTCATTCTGAGCGTAAGCGAAGAATCTCGGTGTCTTGGTGAGCGAATACGCCGCGTTGAGATCCTTCGCTTCGCTCAGGATGACGGTTTTTTGGCTAGGATGAAGGTTTCTCGCTCGGGTTGAGGATGAGCCGTCCTTCTGACATAAAGTGTCATTCTGAGCGTAGCGAAGAATCCCAAGGCTGCAACCCGTCATTCTGAGCGTAAGCGAAGAATCTCGTGGGCTTAGTTGAGCGAATACGCCGCGTTGAGATCCTTCGCTTCGCTCAGGATGACGGTTTTTTGGTCGGGATGACGGTTTTTTTGTCGGGATGACGGTTTTCTTTGGGGTGACACCTTTCGCTCAGGCTCGGGGTGTAATGTCAACCCCTGGTTTTGGATGATGTTGTTGGTGTTGGGGGCGTGCCAAAGGATGGCCCACGAGCGAGGGTTTGATAGGGCTGTTCTTTGACAGGTAAATACGTTGCTAGTGGTCCGGGTGAACTCTGATGCGGCCCTTGGCTTGCCGACGCCTGAGTATGCGGCGCGCGAGTTCACCGGGTGTCATTCCGGATGTTAGGATGACGTGTGATGATGCCGGATTGATGCCAGATTCTTCGCTTACGCCCAGAATGACTATTTATGCTCAGAATGACGCAGCGCAGCAACGGAACAGCCTTGGAGCACTATGTTACCTGCGGCTTGTGGACGGACGTGTTGTCGAAGCTGAACCTTCGGTTCACGGATTACTCCGTAATTTTGGCGTGAAATGATCTTTCTGGCGAAAGAATGTGCGTGGCCGACCAAGCTCCGAAACTCAGCGTAAAATTATCGTCCTGGGCGTCGTACCCCCACGCGATAGTTTGAGGTTGTTGCTATAGAGTGTGATCGGCCGTGTTATCTTCGATCTGCGTGCTTAGATGAGGAGCCGCAGATCGTCGAGAATACTCGGTTTGACCTTTATCGCAACAACTTCGATCTTGCAGACATTACGGGGAAAGCCCATCTGTGGTAGAATAGTCGCGCTCGAGATGGTTTTCGGTTTTAAGTTAGCTAATCAATATCAGCGATCGGAGGTAGACGAGTTGAGACGGGTCACGTTTCTGCTTGGTCTTTGCTGCATGATTTCGATTTTGGCTTCGGCGTGCGCGGCTGATGGTCCGCCGGTTTCGACGATTGGAAAGCTTTTCGGGGTTGTCGTTCCACCCGACACCTTTTCGGTTCCGAACCTGGTCGAAGCCTATGACAAAAGCAGGGTGACTGCGTCATTTGTCGACGTTAGTTGGGGTGAGTGTCAGCCTAATGACCCGGGTTCCGAAGCACCGACATACGACTTCACGGCCTTTGATACTAAGCCGCTTGCGAAAAGCGAAAAAGTCAAGGTCTGCCGGATTGATCTAGCCAACCCTTGGGCCGATAAGATCAAAGCTGCCGAGCCTGAGCGATACTGGAGGCTGGCCGAGGGGTTTGTTACTGAGTTCGTAAAACACGCCAATGCGATGAGGATTTATTACTTTATCGTCAGGACCGCACCGGAGAGCCCCGAAGGCTCGGTTGGACTGACTCCGAAGTCGGCAGAACATCTCAAGCTGGTCTACAAGGCGGCAAAAGCTGTCTCACAGGACAACTTGATCATTGCAGAGCAGCCGTACGGAATCGGGGCAGATGCGGTCGAAATGCTCTACAAAGCCGGTGCAAAAGGCAGCTTTGACGCGGCTGCGGTACGCGCCGTCACCAAGCCAACCAATCCTATAGATCCGTTTATTGTTGTGGCCGCTCACCGGGAGATGGCTCGAATGGGCGACTCAGGCAAGCGATTACTGATAATTGGCGGATGTGAGCCGGCTAGCGCGCCGAAGAATATTAACTGGGAGGTTATAAGGCGCGCGTTTATCGAAGACTACCGCAATCTTCTTACTGAGCGAGACATTTACGATCCGGCATGGGTTCTCGGCGAAATGTTTTACCTGCCGGACAAGCCGTCTGCGGAGTTTTTTGCGGATTTTCCGCCTGAGTTGCCTGAGGTTGCATTACAGGCGAGTATCGTTGCGGAAAAGCCCATTTTCGCCTATGTTGCCGAGACACCCTACAATCTGAGCCTAAAGATAACGGCCCCTGTCGGACAGGAGATCAAAATCAACAACCTAGACATTGCCCTAAGGGGAAATCGCGAGATACCCTTCGATTGGAAACCAGAGGGGGAGGCGCCGAAGTCTGTTTCGGCAGGACAAAGCGCTACAGCAAACTTTACCATCACTCTGCCACAGCAGTCCGTGCAGAAGCAGGTCACGTTGGTGGCCAAGATGTACTATGCGGTAAACGACAAATCACACGTGGCCGATGCCTGGCTTACGCTTATACCCACGCCTAAATACGAGGTCACTATACTTCCAGCTCGGTTAATCCTAAAGCCCGGGGAGGAATCAAAGCAGGTAGGCATGAGCATCATCAACCACACTGACGAGCCGTTCGAGGGCAAGATCAACTTGTCTCCTTATCCGGGCATTTCTGTGAAGCCTACGGAGTTTGTTGCGAAGATCGATCCTCTGGGATTAGAGGGGTTTGCTTACAGCGTTTCTGCCGAAAAAGACGCTGTGCCCGGGCATTACGCGATTTGGATGGACGTTGGAGGCAAAGCCAAAGAATGGCAGGCGGTGGATGTGGCTCTTGTTGCGAAAAAGGCATCCAGAAAGATCATAGTTGATGCGGTGCTAAGTGATTGGAACGACGCGGCTGATTTTAATCTCGTGTCGTCCGGTCCCGAGCCGCGACCGCAGGGCAGAGGATGGATCGCCTACAATGATACGGGGCTGTATTTGGCCTTGGAACTATCGCTTGAGGCCGGCGGAGCGCCGCCAGCGCAGGGCGAAAGAAGGAATCCCCCAGACAGTCTCTTTATCGGCTTGGACCCGCTTATCAACGGTGCGCGGTCGGCTGTGGGTGGCTACAGAGATGATGACTACGAGTTCGAGTTTACATCGCCTGACAAGGGAGACAAAGTTAAAGTCAATCAGGCTTCCGTAGACAGACAACTTGGCGTAGTGACCACCGTTCAGCACGCTTATCGAACAGATGGTGCCAAGCTTTATTACGAGATTTTGCTTCCTTGGAGTGAAGTTCCGCCTCTCAAGCCCGACAAAGGTACGAGTTTCGCTATGGCTATTCAGAAGGATTGGATCATCTGGGGCGGCGGTCTGGGCGATCGCGTTGACCCGCGACTTTTTCT
Source organism: Armatimonadota bacterium (assembly GCA_026415535.1). Classification (GTDB taxonomy): domain Bacteria; phylum Armatimonadota; class UBA5829; order UBA5829; family UBA5829; genus CALJES01. Next base: position 3,809 of record JAOAGX010000225.1, read on the forward strand.
CCCTGTGGTTCTGGCTGAGTAGCTTTGGGTTAATTGGGGGTGCGACGCTTCGGCGCCGCTTTTGGGTGGAGCACAACGGTAGTTGTGTTTACCCCGTGTTGGAATCCGTTGTTTTTAGTGCTGCTTTTTGGAAAACCGCGGTTAGAGTCGCGCACTCCGTAACGGGAGAAGCGTATGAAAACATCGATAAATACCATGGCACTTGC